>JAESTW010000378.1 GCA_016763395.1 Kofleriaceae bacterium | reverse complement strand
GATGCTCATACTCGATGAAGTTATCATGGGCTTGACTGTCCGGGTATCAGTTACCGATCGCTGCCAAGTCGCCACGGATTTTCCTTCCGGTTTTCATGTAGATTACCCAATGAGGACGAATGCGGTGTTTTCTGGAGATATCATTTATGTTGTTTCCATTTCTGTCGCCTGCGAGAGTTGATGAGGAGCGCGAGTGCCACCAGTAGGATCCACTCGGTGTTCGGGGTTTCCCCTGGAGTGCCTGTGCAGCCACATCCCCGAGGCGCGGCATCGACCACGTCACAAGATTCGAGGTCGGAGAACTCTTGTGCATCAGCTTCAAATCCAAAGGAGAGTTGGCTAACTTCGATTGTCGCAACGCCAGCTTGGTGGGTTGTAAACGTGAAGAGGTGAACATCCTCCAGGGCAACGTCTTCGCAGCTGGACTCCACTCGGAACGATTTGAGTGGAACAGCCACATAGTTCCCTTCCGGCTGCGCTGCGACCCTGACACACGGCGGTTCGCTAGCGTCTCGCGAGTGCATTTCGGCACAGACGTTTAGGGCCACGTCCGATTGCATCCAGAACCTCATGTAGGGCGTATCACTTAGGTCTAGCGGAGCGAGCCCCCCTGCTAGATGTCGAGCTACCCCAGCAAACTCTGCCACGTCTGCTGTTAAGGCTCCACAACCGGCGAGCTGTAGGGATTCGGTATCGGCGGGCGAAGCCTGGGCTGATATTGAATGGCAGTCGATGTCAGTGAATGAGAGTACACGGCTAGCGCCTCCCCACATTGAATCATCAACCACTGTCCAGGCGCCATCTGATCCCCACGTGCGATCGAGCACCGTTCCATCGTCTCCGATAAGTTCTAATGTGGCATCGAGAAATGGCTCAAAGCGTGTTGCGTGGGCACCTTGCAGGGAACCGAGAGCTTCGAGGTCGAAGGTTGATGTTCCATCTTCGAGCACCCTCGTTGTTCTAAGCCACAAGTTCTCCGTGTTCTCGGGGCGGCGTTTCACAGAGGTGTACACCACCGAGCCGAGTACGGCAGAGGATTCGAAGTAGGCCTCCGGAAGAGTGCTTGGCGTTGCCCACGACGGCTCCAGTCCATCGAGTACATCTTCTGCGAGGGTGAGTTCGAATCCAGTCTGCGCCGACCAAATTTGCACGTTGAGAACGCGCTGCCCGCTCTCGGGCTGAGGATAGTCGTGATCCAGCCAACCCGAATGAAGTGCGAACCCATCGCTAGTTTCGTAGAGCTTGAATTCTACCGCCCAATCGCGAGTTCTTAGGTCGCGGTCAAAAAACGAGCTGCGCACGAGTTGCCCATCATACAGACGTCCATAGTCCAAAACATCGAGCTGCGCCCCGCCAGCACGGTCGCAAATTGCCTTGGAGTGTTCGTAGAGTGCGCCTTCGGTCTCAACAACGAGAACGCTTGCGACGAGACCTCCCGCTAGGTCTACGTAGTCTGCGGCAAATACGTCCACAGCATTGGTGAGCACGGTCAAGTCACTTGGCGTCACATTGACGGGTCGCGAATCCGCGGGGCCCACGTCCGGTAAGAGTTCTGCGAGTGTCACGCCACCGGACCACAGTATGGCTATGGACTCGTTGGGCGGATACAGCCAAAGAGGGTTTTTCACTCTTGCGATGGCACGCTGGGCCAATTGCGATGAGAGCCTGCCATTTGATTCGAGTCCACTGTTGCTGCCCGAGCTAGCACCTGATGCCGACGCTATCGCCAAAGGACCATATTCATGCAGACAGCCATCGTCGGCCACAATGCGATAGAAGTACGTTGTTCCGGGGCTGGCAGTGGTATCGAGGTAGGAGTACACAACCGGGCTACCAGAGGGGCCTAGCGACGCAAGTGTCGTGAGCATTGTGGCGATGCCATCAGGGTCAGTGGCGCGCGTAACACGGTACGAAGCAGACCCATCTTCGGCGCGTACGACAAATTCTGATGTGATGTCGCCGTTTCCCGTTACATCTTGCACGGAAAAATTATCAACGACGTGATTGTCACCAGCCCGAAGCATAAGGTTTGCAGAGGAAACCGCTGAGTAAATATCGGAGGACGCAGTTCCCGAACATTCGGTCGTCATAGCGACGAGCTGATCGGGCAGGCAGCCCGCTACGCTCGCACAATCGAGTGCCACATTGAAGCTTAGGGTTTGGGTTTCACTCGGAGCGAGGCTAGACGTAGTCCACAGCAGTGTTTGAGTGCCGTCTGGGTTGCTGGTCGTCGCCGGTTCCCCTAAGGCCCCAGTTGCCGAGCTAGCGACGTAGGTGACTCCTTCGGGGAGCGCTGTTGAAACCGTGAGAGCTTCTAATGTCGTGGACCCTGTGTTGCCACAACTCAGCGATAGCACGGTCTGTCCGCCACAGGCGAGTTCTGCTGAGCTGAGCGAGCTACTGAGAGTCGGATCAGGTGGCAATACGGAGTAGAAGTATGCCATCCAATTGTCATTGTGATTCGTGCCAAGGACAGTGACGGGCTTTGAGGCGTTGACGCGCAGGTAGGGACGTCGACCGCCTGTGTTCATAGCATTGTAGGTTGACGAGTCGATCTTAAAGTCATGGTAGGTGTCAGCGCCGAGCAATACGGTTTCGCTCATCAACGTACCTCCTGTGTCGAGGTCAGTGACTGTGACCTGAGTGTCGGCCTCGTGCGTACTAATGTAGAGATGCGAGTAGGAGTCACCGAGATGCGAGATGCGGTTTTGATGGCCCGGCGGCCCCATATAGGCCGTGAACAAGTATCCAGTGTTTAGTCCGTTAGCGCTGGCCATCGCACTGGCGTAGTCCGATGTGCCCACACTTCCGGTCTCCATCCAGTTGGCTTCAAACACTGTACATCGATGATGTGCCGGGGAAATCGTGAGTTTGTAGAGTTCCAGGTCGCGAAACGTCGAATCACTTGCCCCGACAAAATCAACATGCCCATCGGCATCTACAACGCTGCTTGAAATACTTGTCCACGTATTGTCGAAGCTATTGGCCCCGTACAGAGCAACCGTGGTGTTGTCGTCATAGCAAACGACTCGGAGTTCCTTCTCACTGGCATTTCCTGGATTGTGTGGAATGGCAAAGAAAAACAGGTGCCCAATCGAAGTGCCATTGGAACTCGGCACGAACCCGCCGCCGTCCCTAGCTTGGTTGCCGCCCGTTACCTGCCCTAAATGCCCATATTGGACCGTTACGGGGTTTGTCGCTCGAATCCAGTAGGTATGTCCGGGGTCGAGGATGTCAAGCCCGAGATTGTTGCGAACGTTGAGGTCCTCACCCTTTTGAAGAACTCTTGTGAGGATGTTGGTTCCCGACGCAAGATCAATCGAGGTTTTTCCTCCGCTCGTGAGAGGCGAGATTGTCACGTCCACCACGGAGACTGTTGTGTCATCTTCGTATGAATAGATGTTGACGTCGTTGTCCGCTCCAGAGGTCGCCGGCGCGTAGATAAAAAAGCTCGTGCCTACTCCAGTCTTATTCTCACTTGG
>JAESTW010000032.1 GCA_016763395.1 Kofleriaceae bacterium | reverse complement strand
GACGAGACCTCTGATGACGAGACCTCTGATGACGAGACCTCTGATGACGAGACCTCTGATGACGACGATGCTGTGGTTGAGACATTGGAGGCACCTCCCGTTGAGGCTGCCGCCGAAGAAAAGCCGGCAGAGGTATCGCCAGAGTCGTAGGATCAATGTCGCCGAATAGGCAGAAAAGACCGCCCACAGAGCCACTATGGAGCTGTGGGCGCTTTTCTTTGAGAAATATGAGATCGCAAGTGACGTTCTTGTCAAAATTCTCTTGCTTTTTGGTGCCGCAGAGACGAAAACACCGCCCTCATGCCTAAGATGAAGACAAAGTCCGCAGCGAAAAAACGTTTCCGCAAAACTGGTACTGGCAAAATCCGCCGAGGTGCCAAGGGGCGTCGCCACATCCTCACGAAGCGCACTCGCAAGAGCAAGCGTCAGCTTCGAGGAGGACGCCTAGTCCATAAGGCTGATGAGGCCAACATTAAGCTCCTCATTCCTTACGCCTAAGCGTTTCGCTTCGGTTTTTTGTTCGTACCCATAGTTTTAGTAAAAAGTTAACGGAGTAGATGATATGCCACGCGTAAAAAGGGGCACTAAAGCCCGCCGCCGTCGTAACCAGATCCTTAAAGCCGCTAGTGGCTTTCTCGGCAAGCGAAGTCGCTGCCACACCATTGCTGCTGAAGCCGTGCACCACGCATGGATGCACGCCTATCGTGGACGCAAGCAAAAGAAGCGTGACTTCCGCGCACTGTGGATCACAAGGATCAACGCAGCATCCCGCACCGTCGGCCAGAGCTACTCACAGCTTACTGGCGGACTCAAGCGAGCTGACATTCAGCTCAACCGCAAGATGCTCTCAGAGATTGCAATTAGCGACCCAGCGACCTTTCGCGAAATCGCTAGCAACGCAAACTCAGCATCCTAGAGCGCTACCATTTGCTTGATAGTTCAGTCTGGTTTTCCAGATTGGCTTTCGAGATTGGCTTTCGAGCGGATGCTCGCTTTACGCTGCTATCACACTAGATATTCCACTTAAGTCGGACTGTACCTGAGTGGACAAAGGGGCTGCTATGCCTGCTGAAGAACTGATTGGCAAACTCGATGGATTAGGTTCCGAGTTTGCTCAAGCCCTTGTGTCGCTTTCTAGCGAGCAGGATATCCGTGAACTCCAGGCACAGTTTCTGGGAAAAAAAGGCCGAGTGAGCGCTCTCATGCGCGAGATGGGCAAACTTCCCCCAGATACCAGACGTGTTGTTGGCGCCGCCTTCAACCGCGTTAAAGATGGCATCGCCGGTGCTGTAGATGGCAAGCTGGATGAACTCGTCAAGGTCGCAGAAGCGGCAGACCTTGAGCGAACCATCGACGTTTCCCTGCCCGGACGCGTTCGAAGTGCCGGCCACGTTCACTTGCTAACGCAGGTGCGGAACGAGGCCGTTGCTATTTTCGGTGAGCTTGGATTTGAAGTGGCTGAAGGCCCACAAATCGAAAATGACTTCAATAATTTTGAAGCGCTAGGATTTGCCAAAGATCACCCGGCTCGAGATGAGCAGGACACCTTCTTTGTCGACGATGGCAAGCTCTTGCTTCGAACCCATACTAGCCCAGTGCAGATTCGTACGATGCTCAGCCAAGAGCCGCCGATTAAAATCGTCGCGCCAGGTGCTGTGTATCGCCGTGACGATGATCCAACGCACAGCCCAATGTTCTGGCAAATTGAGGGGCTGTTGATTGACGAGCAAGTTCGCTTCTCCGATCTCAAAGGCGTGCTCTTGCACTTCGTCAAACGCTACTTTGGTGAAGATCTCGACATTCGCTTTCGTCCGAGCTTCTTCCCCTTCGTTGAGCCGGGCGCCGAAGTCGACATGCAGTGCTCCTTTTGCACGGACAGTGACTCCAGCAAATGCAGGGTTTGCAAGGGCACAACCTGGGTAGAGATCGCCGGCGCTGGCATGGTCGATCCGGTGGTACTTACGCACTGCAAAATTGATCCAGAGCGCTACACAGGCTTCGCCTTTGGCATGGGCCTCGAGCGCATGGCGATGCTGCGTTACGGCGTTAGCGATATTAAGAACTTTTACGAAGGCGACATGCGCTTTCTCACACAATTCTAATCGGAGACTACGACAATGCTTGCTTCTTGGAACTGGTTAAAAGAACTTGTGGATTTTGGCCGTGAGGTGTCAGCGGAAGAGGGCGCTCGCGCACTGACGAGCTCAGGCCTCGAGGTCGAAGAGTTTCGTCCTGTTGGCGACGATTTTACAGGTGTTGTGATAGCGGAAGTGGTGAGCAAAGAGGCTCATCCCAACGCCGACAAACTCACCGTCGTGCATGTCCGGGATTCAGAGGATGGCGATACTACCTTGGTCATCTGCGGAGCGCCCAATGTTCCCGAACCCGGCGGACGCGTACTTTGGGCCAAGCCCGGTGCTGTCCTGCCCGGCGGCTTTGAACTCGGATCCAAAAAGCTCAAAGGTATCGAATCGGCGGGCATGTTGTGCGCGGAAGACGAGCTTGGCTTAGGCGACGATCACGATGGCATTATTGTCCTCGGCGAAGACGCAAAGGATTTGCCGCTTGGCGCTGACGCGGCCACGGCCCTCGGTCTCAAAGACGTTGTCTTCGATCTCTGCATTCCAGCCAATCGCGCGGATGCCCTCGGACACGTCGGCATCGCCCGCGAACTAGCAGCTTTGCTCGACGGACGAGCGCTACTGCCAGATGCAGACCTGAGCACGGTCACCGACAACGACAGCACTTGCCAGTCGATGATCTCAGTTTCTATCGCCGATGCTGACGCCTGTCCTCGCTATGTGGCGCGGGCCATCAAAGGCTTGACCATCAAAGCCTCGCCGCTGTGGATGCAGCAGCGACTTCGCAATGTCGGAGTTCGGCCAATCAGCAACCTGGTCGACGTCACCAACTACGTAATGTTCGAACTCGGACAACCTCTGCACGCCTTTGATTACGAAAAACTCCGAGGGCAGCGCATCGAAGTGCGTCGGGCCAACGCCTCTGAGAAGATGACGACTCTCGACGATGCAGAGCGAGAGCTTGTCACCGCAGATTTGCTTATCTGTGACGGCGAAGCGCCAGTTGCTCTCGCCGGTGTCATGGGCGGACAGACTAGCGAAATTGGAGACGGCACAAGCACTGTACTCTTGGAGAGCGCAAACTTTGAGGCGATGACCATTCGTCGCACGGCAAAACGCATGGGCTTGCACTCCGACTCCTCGCACCGTTTCGAGCGGGCCGTAGATCCCAATGGCGCTGACTTTGCGTCCCGCCGTGCCGCACTTCTCTTGGCCCAACTCGGTGGCGGAAAAGTCGTGGCTGGCTCGGTTGACGTGTATCCTAAGGTCATTGAGCCTGTACACGTCTCGATGCGTCTCGCCCGCTGTGAAGCCCTCAGTGGTATTTCTGTTCCTGTTGAAACGGTGATCGAAACTCTTGCCAGACAGGGGCTCGAAGCTAAGGAAAACTCTGAAGGCATCTTGGATGTCCTTGTACCCACAGCGCGAGCAGACATCAGCCGAGAAGTCGATCTCATCGAAGAAGTCGTACGGATTTACGGATTCGATCGAGTGCCGGCAACCTTGCCTCAGACAACAGTGCGCCCGACCAAAGTTCCTGATCGAAAACGAGAGCGCGCTCATGCCGCAATGGTTGCTGCCGGTTTCAGCGAGAGCTTGACCTATGGTTTCACATCGCCATCTCGGATTGAAATGCTTGCCTTACCCGAGGGCGATAGGCGCAACACCCCGATCAAAATCGACAACCCGATGACGCTTGAGCAGTCGGTGATGCGCACCAGCCTGTGGAGTAATTTGCTCGGCGCTGTCGCTCACAACCAGAAACGCCAAGTACACCAGGTACGACTCTTTGAGCAGGGGCATGTTTTCTTGCGCGGCCCAGAGGGAATCGAAGAGCCGATGCAGCTTTGCTGTGTAATGGCGGGCAAGTCCGACGGATGGCTCAAGCCGGGCGCCGACTTGGACTTCTACGATGCCAAAGGTGCGGTCATCTCCGTCATCGAGGGTATCTACGGGATTTCCAATGTGCGATTCGAGCCCAATCCCAAGGCAACGGTCCTGCATCCAGGAATCTCCGCCAGCATCCTCGATTCGGAAGGCAAGGAGATCGGCTGCGTCGGCGAGATTCACCCAAGTATCCGCAAGTCTTTCGATTTAGAGGGCAGGGTCTTTGGATTTGAGCTTCAGCTTGAGAAAATGACCAGCCCAATCGACCGTCGAATGATCGCTCTTCCGCGCTTCCCGGCAATCTCTAGAGATGTCAGTATCTTGGTTAATCTCGAAATTCCGTCATCTCAAGTCATTGAAATTATTGAATCATGTGAAGAGCCATTACTTGCCTCGGTGCAAATCTTAGAGGACTACCGAGACCCGGCGCACGTTCCCGAAGGCAAAAAAGGCATGCTGTGGACCTTAACCTATCGAGTTTCCGACAAGACTCTGACCGACAAAGTCGTCGACAAGGCACACAAAGCGATTGAATCTAAGCTCCTCGAAGAATTGGGCGCGACTCGCCGTTAGCGGCAAAGCGCACTTTCGATTCCCACAAAACGTGGTAAAGTCGTGTAGTTAACGCAACTTAGATTTGCGCGAGGCAAGTAGAGTGGGAGCAATACCATGGTAAAAATGACAAAGGCCGACATCATCGAAGTGGTCTACGAGCAGGTTGGGGGTTTCTCTAAAAAGGAAGCAGCAGAAATCGTTGAAACGGTTTTTGATGCGATCAAAGAGACACTGGAGCGTGGCGCCAAAATCAAAATTTCCGGCTTTGGCAACTTCGTCGTCCGGGACAAGAAGGCAGGCATCGGACGGAACCCGCAGACCGGCGAAGAAATTACGATCTCGGCTCGTCGAGTGCTTACTTTCAAACCAAGCCAAGTACTAAAGAACGCCCTTAACGGCGGCGATCCATTACCGTAGCAGTGTTACGCGCCAGTGTTACGCGCTAAAGCGCTCATTACTGGCGTTCAACGCCAGTGGTTGGCCGCCAAAGCCAGAGTGCTCATTCCTGGCGTTCCACTTTAGTTAGCCTGCTTTGCAGGCGTTTCCTCTACGCGCTAAAACGCCCAATCCTGGCGGTTGACGCCTTCTGTTTCTCTCTGTGTGCTTGGTATTTTGCGACATGCGTGATCCTCGAATTCCTGACAAGAAGAACTTCCGAATTGGTGAAGTTGCTGAGATTGCGGGGGTTGAGAGTTATGTCCTGCGGTTTTGGGAAGGCGAGTTTAAAGAACTTTCGCCGAGCAAGTCCAAATCTAAGCAGCGGACCTACACCCAAGACGATGTCGCGGTTGTACTAACGATCCGCGATCTCTTGTACGAGCACGGCTTCACGATTGAAGGGGCGCGCAAGCAACTTCGAACCCCTTCGGTGGCGAAGTCTCAGGTGCCCGATCGAACTCGCGCCGTTTTAGAAGATGTTCGAAACGAGGTCCTACAACTCTTGCAGCTTGTTAAGGAATGAAGTAAATCGACCACGGAAGCGAAAGCTATCCAAACGGGGCGTAGCGCAGCCTGGTAGCGCACTTGACTGGGGGTCAAGGAGTCGCAGGTTCAAATCCTGTCGCCCCGACTACGAGACCACGGCTACAAAACAGCTAGAGACACTAAGGATTCTAGCCACTAACAACCTCGGACGACTCATTGGAAGTCTCCGGGGTTGTTGCTTTTGAGAGGCGGCGGGGAGAATGCGGGGACCATGCGGGCATTATCCCCAAGCATGGTGCAGTCTTAGGGCT
>JAESTW010000377.1 GCA_016763395.1 Kofleriaceae bacterium | reverse complement strand
GCTATCTCGAAGGCTGGAACAACAAGAAAAGCAACCTGTGCTCGGCTATCGATGCCTACCAGCGTGGCCGGCGAGACGCGACGGAGGGGCGAACTCGTTCCTATCGAGCTCCAGACCTGTGCCGCGGCCAGACAAACCAACTTTCCAACAAGTATATGGAAGGCTATCGCGACGCCAGCCGAGAGTTGGACAATGCTCGACAGCGCGATCAAGATAGAGACCGCCACGACCAAGGCAGAGACCACGATAGAGATAGAGATCACAATGACCGAGACTGGGACGGCGATCGCAACAGCCCACGATGGCGAGAACGGCAGCGACGGCGAATCGCCAAACGACATGCGGACGCAAAACGAGAGGCCTACACGGTGTGCTTGCGCAAAGGATACGGCCCCAGCTCATGCAACCAGGTAACCAACCGAGTGTGCTTAGAAAAAGGCTACGGTCCGAGCAGTTGCAATTTGCCCACAAGGCATCTCAAAGCCGTTAACAAGTGTCTTCAGAAGGGCTACGGTCCGAGTTCTTGCCCGAATGTTACGAGTGTCCGATGCCTGGAAAAAGGCTATGGTCCGAGCAGCTGTGCCCTCACCGTTCCGGTACACAAGGCAGTCGACCTATGTTTGGACAAAGGCTACGGTCCGAGTAGCTGTGATGGCATTACCAATTGGGAATGCATCAACCAAGGATATGGTCCGAGTAGCTGCAAGTAGGTACGGGGTGTTTAGGTAGGAGGTGTCAAATCAAATGACACCCCATACCTAACGCTGGCTTGGCAAGCGTTTACTCTACGCGTTGGCGTCTTCTGCCGGACACGCTTTGACGACGTCGTCTACGAAGCTGCGCATTTCGTACATTTGTTCGGCGCTGAGGCCTTGTCCGATAAAGGCCGCTCCGTAGATGAATGCGCCCATGATCAAGGATGCGGGGACGAGGTAGAGTCCCCAGGGAAGACTGCCCAGACTCAATTGGGAGAGTCCGACAACACTGCCAACGAGCGCGACCATTACCAACACGCCGTACATCGCCATAAACCCAGTCCAGATGTTGGGCTCGGGGCTAAAGCGCCCGTGAAGTGACGATTCCCCTTCCTCTTCTCGGATTTCAATATTGAGAACAGGTGACCAAAAGTGCCGCGCGAATTTGGGAACTTGCCGCTTTGCATGACGGCGAAAACACACACCAGTACAAGGAGCATCCTTCGCCGTAAGTTCCTCTTTTAGACACGCCAGCCAGTTCGTCTTATCGGCAATGTCTATCGAAAATGTTGGCCGAATTCGGGGACGCACAGGCGTAGACTATCAGCAAAATTCCCAGCCACACTTGGAATACTCTAGTTATTCCGGTATTTCTCAACGCGCATAGGGGCGGCGAAAGCTGCCTAGAGTGCTACACTCATCGTGTCCATGAAACTACGAGTTCTTAGTTACAACATCCACAAATGCATTGGTGGACTCGATCGAAAATACGACCCCGATCGTGTTGTAGAGGTCATAGCGCATCACCAACCGGACATCTTGCTACTGCAAGAAGTGGACAACGATGCCAAGCGCTCACAGCGCCACTACCAAGTAGAGATGTTGGCGAAAAAGCTCAACATGCCCTATCACCAATGGTCGCCGGTTGTAGCAGTTCGCGGTGGCGGACATCACGGCAATGCGATTTTGAGTCGATTCCCCCTACTTGAGGGCAATCACATCGACATTACGACACCGCCGAAAAAGAAACGTAGCGTGAGTTACGCGCAACAGCACTTTCCCCATCAACCTGCCGATCAACCAATACGTCGGACACTACACCTGTTCAACATGCATCTTGGACTGTCGCAGATTGAACGCAAAGTACAGCTACGACGCTTCTTGGATACCCACACTAGCGAGATTCACGACGACGACCCAGTGATTGTCGCGGGCGACCTCAACGACCTTTACGGCAATCTGGGTGCTAAGATATTTGGCCCCGCCGGCTTCTCCACAGTCGCGAAACCCGCAGCAACTTTCCCCGCATACGCTCCGATGCGGGCACTCGATGGCCTCTACCTACGAGGGCCTATCCAGCTTGTGAGCTTGACACGCTCCGACCTAAAACTGGCAAAACGAGCCTCCGACCACTTGCCACTCATCGCCGATGTCGAACTCGGCGATGGTCAGAGCCCAAGCTAGCAGCCCGTGGTGAGGCGTTTTTGAATGCCTCTTTTCCAACCCTAAAACAACATTTTGAGCATGCCCTTGGCTTGCGGAATCACCTCGTCCAAGACCTCGTTGGTCAGCTTGAAGCGGCCGTTGAGAGTATCTCCGTCGGCGTTCAAGTGCACGTCTTTAAGAAAAGCTTCTAAGGGCTTTTTGAAACCAGGAGGCACCATTGTATCCATCTTCCCTTTGGCTTCGTTAAATCCGTCCACAGCTTGCTTGGGCATCTTCGAATCGGTGACCTGAATAGAAAAGCCCATGCTCAGAGAAGTTGAGTCTGCATCGATCCACGCGGTTCCGCCCTTTATCTTGTCCGCCAATGGGGTTCCTTTGGCTGACCCGGCAAACCAGAAGGATTTTGAACGATCTGCTGTTTTTGCCAAGGTCGCAAGGTTTGAGTTCGATGCTGCCGAACCCTTTTCTGCGGCCTTTAACGCTGCTTCAAGCTCTGCCCGATTCGCAGTCTTGGGCGCGCTGCCGGACATAGACATTGTCATGGCAAACAGTGTCGTCTCCTCATCGATAAAGTAGTATCCAATGTTGTAGGTTCCGCCCATCCCGTTGGGAACATTTTGCAATTCTAGATATTTCCCATCTTCGTCGACCTTACTCGCCATTCCCCCTTTGCCGGCACATTTGATGAAGAGGTCTTTCTTCAACCCCCCAAAAACCATGTTCATCTCTACCCCTTGCCCCTGCATATTGAGGGTACCTGCAATCCTCATCTTGTCTCCGCCCTCTTCCATCCAGCAATTCATGTAATCACTCATGTCGGTGTTTTGTCCGGTCATCTTCATCAGGTCTGAAGCCAACCCTTTAAGTGGACTATTTTTCCAATAGTCCATGAACTTGCCGTACGTGCCGCCGAAGACAACTTGTCCGTCGCCGGGAAGGTGGGCCAGCAGTCCCTTCTCACTTGAGTTCAGCTCGCCAGACGCACTGATCTTGCCTGAGTCTTCTTTTTTGCAGTTTGCGGTCATACACAGACCGGAAACCAAGGACAGAGTTAGTACGAGATTCTTCATGGCCAGATAGTCACCCTGATGCTGGTGAAGTTCAACCGTCAATACCCCAAATTCACAGATCCGTTTTTTCCGGCGAGTCGCAATCATCGGCGATAGACAAAGTATTGGCTATCCCACCAATAGAGAAAGCCCAAACGTTTCCAGCTACTCCGCGCACGCGGGCAATCGTTGCAACAGCGCCTTTGGCAGGTGCTCCTTGGGCAATGGCTCGCTGCCAGACTTCTTTATAGGTACATTGCGGTGGTTCCAAGACATTTGTGTTGCACATAGGTGGCCCAAATCCATAAGTCGAAAGCTCACTCATCTGCGCCAAGACAATATACATGCAGGTTCGGCCCGTCGTCACTCCTAACCGTAGATCTGGATTTACGAGCTGCGATGGAGAAACAAAGCTATATTGTACATGAAATTGGGGATCGAGAAGTAAATTGGCAGTCCCGTCTGGCGACACACCGTTTGCGGACGAGATAACGAGCTGTGCGTCCGGGAAAACGGTTTGAGCTCGCTTGAGTGCGTCCGGTCCGAAGGCCTCGAGATCAATCGACTCCGGATCCGGAATGATAAAATTCTGCATCGAGATATCCCCTAGTCTAGAGACCTCAGCGACTACCGCGGCATCAGCCCTGCCGATTCGATGCTCGACACCGATGGCATTTCGCTCGTCCCCGGACAACAGAGAATCTACCGGAGCCGCGTCATGATGACCAATTCTCGGCGGGGGAGCCGGTGAGACATCCCTCTTCGCCGCTTCAGGGCTTGCCAATTCTTCCTGAGACAACCATACGAGGGCACCGACAGCGG
>JAESTW010000376.1 GCA_016763395.1 Kofleriaceae bacterium | reverse complement strand
TTGTCTGCTCGTACTCGAGCTGCGTATTTAGTCCGAAGTACGCCTGCGCCGCAAAGCGAATAGGACCGCGGCCAGCAGGGGTAAGATGCCAAGTCCTGAGTTTCGCCCTTGAGCGCTGCAAGCGCCTCCAGTTTCAACGAATGCTTCTAGTGTGTGTTCAATGGGCTCGCCTTCGTTTCCGGCTCGGTCAATAGGAGTGATGCGAATCGTTGCCTCTTCATCGATATCACCGTACAGATAGATAGCTGGCAAAGCTTGCTGGCTGAAGTTATCTGCGGCCAATATCGGAGATTGGTGTTCTAACGAAACTGTCCCAGAGAGTACCTCGATTCGATAACCCAATGCAGGAGTAATTCTTGTACCGATTACCCCCGGGTCCTCTCCGTCGACGGACACTATCCAATGTTCGCCAGCACATTCTCCGCACCCATCCTCACCCGTAGAAGCAACTGAACTTACGCTCCTCAATACCGGCAGAGTAGTGTCTTGTTCCGAAACTCCAGACTCAAAGGGGCCATTACTGGGAATGTAACAAGCGTCCGCAACCCGAGGAGCAAACGAGAACACCGCGAATATTGCCAAGCCGATTAGAACCCCAACTCGCTTCAAACGCGAAGCCGCCTGAGGGACATCGGTCGGGTTTACATAACTGTTGTGAACATTGGGTTTCATATCGTATTCACAGTGTAGGATATTTCCCCGTGTTGCTGCGTCTTTCCATCTAACATCGGACAACAGAACAGCCGCGTTTAGCCCACAAGCTGACCGTGGTTACCTGTCGTGGGTAGTGCGAGAATCCGAACTCAAATAGCCGACAGGTGCCACGTGATCCACTGCTGCGGCGAGAGCGAGTCCTATCGTGTAGTAGAGGAAGTCGAGGGGATCGAAGTGAGAGCCGACTAGAAGCTGCATCGCGGTACTCCGGTCGGCGCTGCTGCCCAAAAGCTGGGCGCACTCCACGCATGTTGCAAAGACGCCGACGTAGAGAACTCTGCGGCCAATGCTCCAGGATCTCACGAGCCCCAACAGTCCTACTAAGAACATTACTACTAGCGCGTCTCCCGCGTGTGTCCGAAACCAAAGATGCCCCGGCCCCTGATACACGAGGACAGAGAGGCCAAGAGCAAGAGGTGCCATGGTAGTCAGCACTATGCGTCGAAGATTCACCCGAGCACTACGCTTGGGGGTGGTGCTTTATTTCATCAGTCGCCGCGAATTGCCCAGGCTGCTATCGGGTCAAGTCCGTTTTGTAGATCTTTTCGATTCGTGCTGTAGTCGAAGCGAGTATGTTTTCATGCACACTCAACCTCTTGTCCGGTCCCCCTTTGTGGCTATCCGCCCGGGAACTTTCGCTGGTCTCACCAATACACTTCATGACCGCTACTTTGGGTCCCGGAACGGGTAGGCTTGCGTCGATTGAATTCGACAACAGCTCGGTGTCCGGTTTCGAGTCTTTGGGCACCTGGCTAACGTTTAGGCCAGTGTCTACTTGGCCGCTGCTGGGGCTCGGATCGTCCGGCTCTGCCTCCTTACTAAAGGACGCCACTCCAGCCAGTTCACTCGAAACAACCTCGCTAGTCAAGACAGGATAGCCTCGTCGTTTGCTTCCGAAGCCCACCTATCGACTTGGTATCCCGCCCTCATCCTCCTGTATTCCCAGATATCTCGTCCTCCAGTTCACAATGGCACGGTTTCCAAGCACCTTGGCCTACCTTCGAGAGTAGAATACTTCCGGGTATCCTTATGAACCGATTTTTTCTCACTAGCATCACTCTCGCAGCTCTACTTGGCACCACCACAAGTGCGGACGCAAAGCCCATTAAGCTTGAGTGGGACTCAAGCGGCTACTTCCGAACCCGAGCGATTACTCTGACGAATCTTGCTCCGACAGATGCCACCTTTATCGGCACTGCGGACGACAACTACGAAATCCCGGAGATTCGCCGGACAAGTTACATAA
Source organism: Kofleriaceae bacterium (assembly GCA_016763395.1). Classification (GTDB taxonomy): domain Bacteria; phylum Myxococcota_A; class Polyangia; order Haliangiales; family Haliangiaceae; genus NORP324. The sequence continues at coordinate 2,162 of JAESTW010000376.1, read as the reverse complement.
CCTCCCGGCTGCGTATCACTCCGACCTTGAGCTGGGGCGAGGCTGCGACCTTGCACTTCCAGATCGATGCACTCGATGACGTACTCTGGGGCGATAACAACGGTCTGTCCGCAGCTCCACTTTTCGCCATCGACACTTCTGACCAACACTATCTTGGTGGTGAGCGGGATGCGCTTCGAATGCACAAAGCTTGGTTGCAATTCAAAGTCCCCGTAGGAATTGTTCGTGTGGGGCGTATGCCGAGTCACTGGGGAATGGGGCTTTTGGCCAATGGTGGTGGCAACGCCAACTTCGATCCAGATCCAGCGAGACCAAAGCACATCACCGAGCGCAAGAGTCTGGATACCTACTTTGACGATGACTTTGGTGACAACCATGATGGCTCGATTGCCGATCGAGTGCTATTTCTCACCAAACCTCTCTCCATCGCCAAGACCATCGCCGGCAAGGAGGACACATCGAGCAAGCTTGTCATTGGCTATGCCTATGACAAAATCAGCGAGGCTCCGAGTCTGAACGCAGAGTCTGCGTCTTCAAGACGACGTCCGCTCGGACAACAGGGTTTTATTTCCAGGCCAGGAGACGACGTGAACGAGCATGTGGGATTCATGCTTTGGAATGATCCCTACGCAAAATTTGGCGGCCCCTGGGCCCGTGATACCGATGAGCTTCGTCTCGGTAGCTACTTTGTGTGGCGACACTCAGAGCGCGGCTCTACCAATCCGAGCGACTTGGATCCAGCTGTCAGAGATACCGGTTCCGATGTCTTTATCGCCGATTTTTGGGGACGACTTCGCTATGGACCGCTCTATGCCGAGACCGAAGTACTCACAATTTTCGGTGAGACCTTTGGTGGCATTCCCTTTCCCGCCGCCAATGAGGACAAAGACGCTAACATTCAAGGTGGTGTTCTTCGAGTCGGGTACTTTGGTGTCGACGAGCAGAGTGCTCCAAAATTCGATCTAACCTTTGAAGTCGGACACGCCAGCGGCGACGAGGATATCTCGGACGGCGAGTTCAAGCAGCGCCCTCTGCACTCGGACTTCAACGTCGGACTCATCATGTTCGAAGAAACACTGCGCGAGCTCAGCGCACGCACCTACGGGCCCAACTTTGCCTCTGCTGAAAACCCGGACGGCGCAGTGGGATTCTTCTCAAATGGCGGGGTTATCAACGCCAACTACATCCATCCCAAATTCCGCTATCACGTGCCAAGTAAAAACCTAACCTTCGTGGGCAGCCTGCTTATGGCGTGGGTAGACAATATGCCGACGACGGGGCCAGCCATGTTCTTCGACGACGCGAGTGGTCCCTTCTTAGGCACTGAAGTCGACTTCGCAGTCAAGGCCCAATTCTCTGGCAAGATGCACTTGTCACTCGAGACCGGCTATCTGCATTTTGGCGAAGCACTTCAGCAGGCGCTGCCCAATGCTAGTGGCTCGTTTACACTGCAGTCCAGAATCGCTTTTCTCTGGTAGTAGGTTCCGCCGCTGGACTGGGGTGCTATTTCCACCTCGGACATCTAGGGCAACAAAAAAGTCCCCATCGTAGTGAATCGATGGAGACTTGCGAGCCTGTTCGGCCCAACGCGCTTACTGAGCGCCAGGCCTACTGAGCACCGACGCTACTGAGCTATCGTAGCCGGAACCGTGTCGAACACGAGAGCGATGGAAATTCCATCGACAAAACGTGGCTTGCCGTCATCGCCGATAGCTTGCGAGCATTCCATGCCAGCGCTATCCAGAATGACTGTGCCGTCTCCATCGACGCATTTGTCGACGGTTTGCTGAGGAGTTGAATCTGCAGCCGTTGTGTCGCAGAATGCCTCAAGGCCATCACCGTCAATATCGATGTCCGGTGTCAGGCAACCTTCGCCAGGAGTCCCGGCTTCTGCCAGACGCAGCCCCAGAAATGTTCCAAGAATATTCGTGTACATCGCGTCGGCCAGCGAGTCTTCTGGACGCAAGCCAATCTGCTCTACTTCGAGCCCGCGAATGGTATCGAGGTTTTGTGTGTCGAGAACGCCGCCAAGAGTTGCATCTTGCAACGCCCATCCACCTGGTGTCATGACCAAATCGCCCTCGACGATTGTGTTGGAAATTTTGAGGGTCAAGTTGATTCCACTCCCAAGTGGAAGAACCAAGTTGAAGTTGGAGGGAGAA
>JAESTW010000031.1 GCA_016763395.1 Kofleriaceae bacterium | reverse complement strand
CGTTCCTACAGGCTTTCGAGCGAGCAGGCGTCCATCATTGAGTACCAGAAAGAAGAGAGCAAGGTGCTTCGCGAGCAGCTTGGCGGCAAGCAGATCCATTTCACGGATTCGCAACGCCGCTGGGCCTTGTTCGTTACCACGTTCTCATTGTCAATGACCTCGCCAGCCGCCGTGTTGAGATTGGCGGTATTGTGCACGAACCGACAGGCGCCTGGATGATGCATGTGGTGCGCAATCTTCTCGATACTGAGGACGGCTTTCTTGCTGGAAAGACCAAACTCATCATGGACCGAGATCCGGGTTTCACGGCCGATGTCCGCGCACTACTCCGAAGCGGTGTCGATATTGTCCGACTGCCGCATAGGCTTTTGTTTAGAGCGCCTGCCCTCCGCCGTTGCCAAAGGAATCGGCGATTTGTAACGACGTGACCAGACCGGCGGCGTCGCCAGCATCCACGCTCATCTTGCCGTCGTTGTTCACGGCGACATTCTGGATGACAATGGGGTCGCCCTTGCTCAGGGAAAGCGTGACGGTGAAGAGCCCAGCCCGCACAGGTACTGCTTCGTTGGAAGGGAGAAGCATGTCCAGAAGTCGATAGCCCTTTGGCGCGTGTAGGCTGACTTCCACGTTGATGGTCGTGCCTGTCCGGCTCGCGGCGACACCGAGGATTGCTTGCGTAACTTCGAAGGGATCGCTATCGATTTGATAATTTTCTCCGACGACGTGGAAGCGATAGTTTCCCAGTGGGACGCCAGCCCGTGCGTCCAGCCCGTCCAGATTTAGATCTCCATCGCTGGCACCGACCCAGGGAACCGCCTGCCATTCTGCCACCCAATAGTGTGTTTGGGCTTGGTCGTCAACTCGCCTCAGCGGTTGTGGGGTGTACATGAGCAAGAGGTCGTCGGTGCGAACGCTTCGGCCACTGCGCCGTTGCACGTCGACAAAATTGCCTGGTGCCAGTTCTCGTTGCAGGGTAACAATGGGGGTTTTGGTTGTCGGGTCATCACCAATCCACACAAAGTTGGCACTGCCGCTGACTCGGGGAATCTCGGCAGCGGGCTGTGCTTGGGACGCCGGTCCTGTGCGCAGCCAGATGCGTTCGGGTACTTGGCTGGGAATTGTTCCAGCCATGGGGGCATCGACATCCCTGGGAAAGGTATCGACGACCTGGACGGTGGCCAAACGTGTTGTGCCATCCGCACTGCCATCTTCTCGCAGCGGAGTGACTGACAAATCCATCAGCTTGGTCAGCTGCTCACTCACGTACTCGGCCTCCAAGGGGCCCCAAACATTGATAGAGGTCTCGTAGCCACCCTGTAGCCAATCTTCTGGAGTGAGGTTGTAGCCGGTGTGCCCCTGGGCGTAGCCGAAGAGGACGGTTTTGTCTGGTGCAACGGGGGATTTGTCGCGCAACTGATTGGCCAACATCACGGTGAGTTCACCGGGCATCGTGCCAAAGACATAGTCGCCAAGACGGAAGGATGAAATGGTCGTCCGGGTCGATTGGCAAACCGGGTGCCGTTCATCGACGCCGCCTTTTTCCAGACCGATGAGCTGACTTAGAATGTCGGCGGCGGCGTCCACTCGCACGCAGCCACCGTAGGGAACCAACATATCAGTGCCGGGCATGAGGCCGGCGGGAAAGAGGGGGTAGGCGGAGCTGGGGTCTCCTTGATCTGATAGGCAGAGCGCTGCTCCCACGGGAGCATTGAACTCATCAATGGGAGAAATGATCTCACCTTCACTATCATAAATTTCCCGATCTGCTTCTCGATCGACTTCGAAGGGAGCGTAGCGCAGATTGCCATCACGGATAGAAAATGTCTCAGGGAAAGGTCCGGTCTCAATGGATCGCGTCATCATCTCCAGTTCGACTTCGGCGTCCATATTGTCCCCAGCCGCTTGGTAGGCGGCCAGTAGCGCAGGCATAGCGGTGCGACCATGGCCCTCGATGGTCAGCCAATCAAAGCATGGGTCGTCTTTGTTGCCGGGTTTGAGATCACAGTTCATCTTGCCATAGCCTCGGGGCGAGACATCACCACCTGCGCCCTGCATGTGCATAACCACAACGTTGGAATCAAATTGCTCCTCGAGCCAGCGCTCAGCACCGGCAACAGCGTCCCCTGAGGCAAAGCTGTTTTCCGAGCCCATGAGGGTGCCGTGTACTCCGTAGACCGGCACAGCGGCAATCGGGACATTGTCGATGCCATCGACGCGAATCATGAACATGGAAGAGTCTTTGCCATCTCCCCCCGCGAGCTGATCATTCTCTGGCCGACGATCTCGCGAAATGAGGTTGTCCATATCAAAGCTAAAGTCGGACAGGATACCGATTTTGGCCGGACGCTGATCGGCAATCGCATCCTGTACTACGGCAACGATGGTATCGACATATCGATCGTACACCAACTTCCGAAAATCACCCAGACCAATTTGAAAAATGAAACTCCCGGTTTGTTGCCCCCAGGCCGAGTGGCTGTGAGAGGCGGCGATGATGACTTTGCCCTGGAAGTCCGCACCGAGTTTGGCTTCGACGTCGAAAAGCATTCCTTCGTACATCAGGCCCAGATCGAGCTTGACAAGAACGACTTGATCTTGTCCGGCGCGCAAGGCTAGCACTTTGACTTTGGGGGCGTTGTGAACTCCGACCGAGGGATTGAATTTCCCGGACACTGCGCCGCGCCGCAGATCGACGGATTTAGAGCCCCCGAGGAAGCCTGCCCGAGAGGTGTATGCGCCCAGCGCTGTGCCAACCGGTACATCGATAATGGCTTCGGAAGCTCCGGCGACAAGTTGAGCGGCTACCACGGTTCCACCTGCTCCGGCCGTCGGTGCTACTGGTTGGTAGTTGCAGTGTTCCACCGTGATCTCGGTGCTATCAACACTGGCGTCTGCGTTGTTCGGCTTGGAGTCATCGGAGCAGGCCTGTGTGATCAGTAGACAAAACGTGCTAGATAGTAGGGTGAGGCTTCGCGTTGGGATCCCGTACATATGCCGCATCCTAGACCGCTTTGGCCGCTATGGATCGTTTTACTTGTTCTTTTCGCCCCTAGCGGCGTGACTCAAATCGCTCGTGTTCAACTCAAAAGGTCGGACGTCCGACAAAAAGTGAATTGCAGATTCGCCAATTCGGCGTCAGTCTTTTTGTGTCTACACGCAGGTTAACAATTTCGCCAAATGGGCTCAGCTAGGTGCCACTGGCCATTGTAGTACTCTCCTACGATTGTAAGGTCCTGGCCCATAGTGATCTAATAAAAGGTGCACCCTTGGCCTTCGTTTGCCAACTAGAGCTCAGCCCTTAGATTAGTCCACTTTTGGCCGCGATACGTTCGGCGTGGGCCTTTGCCCGAGCTTCGCAACGACGTCCGCCCGGATAGACGTTGACCTGCTTGAGTTTATTGCGTTTGAAGAAACTGAGATAGTGCCTTTTGCGAGCGGCAAAGAAGTCGATTTGTTTGCCCCGGACACCGCCACCGCGATCGTCCGCCACAACGCAACCATCGTGGACAAAGCCGCCTTCATCACCTGCACCGGGCATGGTTAGACCGTCGAGTTCTGCGACGTAAAGCGAGCTGCCAATACGAATCTCTTTGGGATCCACGGCGATGGAGCGAAAGGGGGAAAGGGGACGTTGTCGGACACCGGCCCCCCATTTGTGTGTCTTGGCCGGAACCCAAAAACACGGTGCTCCACATTTGCACTGTCCGGCTGTACTGACGAGTCGGCCGTCTTTCAGAACACCGCTGCCTTCCAAAGCCAAGCGTCGCTTAAACCCTTTGGAAACCTTTGCGATGCGTTTGCAGTTTTTATCTTTGATGAACTGGGTGCCACGTGAGTCTAACGGCTCGGTGGTTACCCAGTAGTACGTCATATTGAAGGTACCGAGCGATCTCTTTTGCGGATGCTCGGGCGCTGCGGGCTCGGCAATCTCAGCCTCGACAATCTCGGGTGGTGGTTTCCGCAAGTCGACCACTGGCTCTTTGCGAGTCAGTGGAATCGTTTCCTCGGGTGGATCAAGCGATGCTCCGACCTCAGGTTGGTGACACGCGGCCGCCAAATGAAGGGAGAAACAAAGAACGAAAATGGTACTACGAAGAGATGATTGCATGGCCTTGGTTCGCAGGAAGAAATCCTGAGCCCTTGGGCTGTCAGTCGGACCATGAATCTACTCACTTGAATAATTCAGTCAACCTTGACAATGCATATAAGATGTGTAGTGAAGTGGGTGTTTGAGTCGCGATTTACCGAAATTTACGTCGATGAACGCAGCGGAGTGCTTTCATCAGAAGATCTCTGAATTGGAATTACTATAGTCGTAGTAGGTGGTGTCTCTTTTAATACTACATGTATAGTAGCGGTACAGTGACGAGTTTGTATCCGAAGTTGAGCCCGGGGGAGTTTGAGACACTGAAAGTTCTGTGGGAACTGGGAGAGGGGACTGTGAGTGAGGTTCGAGATGCTCACAATAGTTCGTTGGGACCCAAGCCGGCGTACACAACTACCATGACCGTGCTGGGGCGTCTTGTGGACAAGAATGCGGCTACTGTCGACAAAGACAAACAACCCTTTCGGTATCGTCCGGCTCGCCAGCGAATAACGGAATTGAAACGTCGATTACGGGAGTTTGTTACGGTCTGCTATGAAAATGAGTCCGAACTACTCTTGCGACATCTTCTGGATGAGGGGCATTTGAGCGAAAGCACTATACGTTCTTTTCTCATGGAGGAGGAATGAGTGAGGCCGCCAAGAAAGAGGCAGGGCAAAATCGCAGTGTTCTCAACCTCGACTGGCTCATTAAGTTGCGCTGGGCATCCGTTATCGGGCAGCTGGCGACAATCTTTGGAGTCTACGGACTGTTGGGCATCCACTTGCCGATGTTCTTGCTCCTGCTTATTGTCGGTGTCGAAGCAGGGTCCAATATCGCGGTTTCCCTATGGTATCGCAGGCATCCGGACGGAGTGAAAGAATGGCATCTTGCCTCGTTGATGTCGCTGGATGTTGTCTTCTTGACCTTGCTGCTTTTCTGTACGGGCGGGCCGGAAAATCCCTTTGCCATGTTGTACTTGGTCAACATCGCACTCGCGGCTGTAGCCTTGCAATCGCAATGGACTTGGATGCTGGTGGCACTCGCACTCATCGCGTTCGGACTGCTACCGTTTGTTGACTACAATGATTTGCCAATTTCCGATTTGAGCGCCGAGGATCAGGAGTCAGTCCAGCAGCAAGGACGGTGGGTGGCCTTCGGAGTTACCGCGGTGTTCATCGTGCATTTCTTGTGGCGCATTACAGAGACCTTGGCCAGGCGAGAGTCAGAACTCAGCGCCGCGCAACAAATTTCGGCCAGGCAAAAACAGTTGGCAGCACTTGCGACGATTACCGCAGGCGCAGCCCACGAACTCGCAACTCCCTTGGGAACCATCGCGCTTGTTGCCAAAGAGCTGGAACGCAATCTTTCCAATGATGATTTTCGTGAAACTTCTGTAGAAGATCTGCATCTTATCCGAGAGCAGGTAGCACGGTGCCGACGAATATTAGATCAGATGGGTGGCAGTTTCGGCCGCAGTGCGGAACTCGGACTGGAGGAAACTTCAGTGTCCGAGTTACTTGCCGAAGCGATGCTGGGAATGCGGTCAAAGCCGAGCGTCAAAGTCGAGGTCAGCGCCGAGGCCAAGCGCACCTCCTTGGTGTTGCCCGCGCAAGCTCTCAGTCAGGCACTCAGAGCTCTAATAACAAATGCACAGGATGCATCTCAGGACGCCCCAGTTATCGTCCGAGCCAATATTCAGGCCAAGCGCGTGCTCGTAGAAGTACTAGATCGAGGAGTGGGAATGAGCGAAGATGTACTCAGTCGGGTCTTTGAACCCTTTTTCACAACCAAAGCCCCAGGGCTCGGCATGGGGCTCGGCATGTACTTGACCCGAGCTGTGATCGAGAGCCTCGGAGGCGGACTCACAATAGAGTCAATTTCCGGCGAAGGCACAAGAGTCTGTGTAGATTTGCCAACAACGGTCGATCTACAGACTATTCCTGAGTACCTTCGGGGCGAAGATGTCTGATTGCCAGTCCATATTACTTGTTGATGACGATGAAGTGTTTCGAACACGTCTAGGCCGCGCGTTTGAAGATCGCGGTTACGATACCCGAATCGCTGACGGATTCGATCAGGCGGTGGAACTTGCCATGCAGGAGTCACCCGAGTTTGCAGTCGTTGACTTGCGCATGCCCGGACGTTCGGGCCTGGAACTCGTGGAGGCGCTGGCTGCAATCGATCCCGCTACCAAAACGATTGTGTTGACTGGGTACGGAAGCATTGCCACCGCTCTCGATGCGATTCGATTGGGCGCTACCTACTATTTGCCGATACCTGCAGACGCCGACGATATTGTGGCGGCTTTTGCCCGTGCAAAGTCACCTCCATTGCGTCCTGAAGACCCGGACTACAACAAGGCTCCGAGCTTGGCCCGGACAGAGTGGGAGCATATCAATCGAGTGCTCAGCGATTGCGGCGGCAATATTAGTGAAGCGGCTCGGCGTTTGGGCATTCATCGGCGCTCGCTCCAGCGTAAACTGCAAAAGTACCCGCCCAATACTTAGCAGCTGTCCTCTTCTGCGAGCTTTTCTTTGCTGTCCGGGGACTTCGATTTTCCTTTGCCAAACTTGTGCATGACGGCAGCCGCAATTGGTGTGAGAACAAAGGTGGCTCCAATGCGCAGGGGCAGGGTGAGCTTTGCAGCCAACCAGGCAGCCAGGAGGGTGCCCGCGGTGCCAGTGCTCGAGTCACTGCGCAAT
>JAESTW010000002.1 GCA_016763395.1 Kofleriaceae bacterium | reverse complement strand
TTCGCTGCGAGATTCACTGCGAGGTGATTCGCTGCGAGGTGATTCGCTGCGAGCCTCGACTGCCGGTCGCGCGACTGCACTGGGCTTCTTGGTAGACAGGAGCTCTTGCAAGAGCACTGCTACCACTCGCTCGCCTTCGCTGCTTTGCCATAAACGGCGCGCAATCTTCAAATACTCGCCACGGGCCTTTGCTGGCACCTTGTCAATTACTTGCTGGTAGCGCTCACCTTCTTGAATGGTTGCCAACTCATCAGTCCCAGGTAGATCTCGCTCTTTGGGATCGATTTTGTAGATTAGCTTCAGATAGTAAAAGGACCCAATCTCTGTCGGACCAACGATACTTAGAGCAGTTCCTTGCTTGCCAGCACGACCAGTACGGCCAGTTCGGTGAACGTAGATTTCTGGCGAGTTTGGAAAGGTGTAGTTGATAACGTGGGACAACTCGCTGATATCAATCCCACGTGCAGCGATGTCCGTTGCGACCAGATACTGCAGGTTTTTGTCGCGCATTCGCCCCATAACCCTCTCTCTGTCCGCCTGAGATAGGTCTGAGGAAAGCGCTTCGGCATCGTAACCAGCGGCCCGCATTGACCGGGCAACGGTATTGGTTTCTTCGCGAGTGTTGCAGAAAATGATCGCCGATTGCGGCTGCTCCGTCTTCATGATCTTCAGAAGATCTCTGGTACGGGCCATGCCGCTGACGACGTAGTAATAATGATCGATGAGGTCTGCGCCCACTCTGTCCGAAGACAGGGAGATCATCACCGGTTCGTTCATGTGACGCCGACCTATGCGCTCAATCTCCTTGGGAATAGTCGCTGAGAACAATAGAGTTTGCCGCTTGTCTTTGGACGGCAAGGTCTTGATGATGTTTTCGATCTCCTCCTGGAAACCCATCGAAAGCATTTCGTCGCACTCGTCGAGGGTTAGCATCTTGATATTGGAAGTCTTCAGAGTGCCGCGGCGGATATGATCCAACACGCGCCCTGGAGTTCCCGCGACAATCTGCGCACCCGCCTCGAGTTGCTCAATCTGTGGGTTGATGGCAGTTCCGCCATAGATGGGCACAACGCTCACGTCCATGTGCACGACGAGCTTGGCGATCTCTTTGGCGACTTGCATAGCCAGCTCTCGAGTTGGCGCAAGAATCAGTGCCTGCACACCCTTTTTTTCGTGAGACAGGAGCTGGCTGATGGGGATGCCAAAGGCCGCGGTCTTGCCGGACCCGGTTTTACTTTGGACCATCAGGTCTTTGCCCGCCGTTAGTGTTTGAAACACTGCCTGCTGTACGGGCATTGGGCGATCGTAGCCCATGTCCGCAAGCGCTTTGCGCAATGGCGGCGCTAGATCACATTCGTCAAAATTCTCGGGAAGGGCAGGCAAGGCGTCGAATTGCTCGTCGCCTTCAACCGCTGATGCCGTCTTCTCCTCATCCTTGGCTGAAGTTACCTTTTTGGCCTCGCTCGTGGCTGTATCAGGCGTTGGCGCCAGCGTTTTCTTCGCCTCGACTACTTCGCCAGTACTTTCTGACTTAGGTGTGGCGACACTTTCTTCGCTAGATTTCTTGGCCGCCTTTTTTCGCGCTGCCTTGGGCTTTGCGTCGTCTTTGTCGCTTGCCTTCTTGATTGCTTTGGGCTTGGCTGCTTTTGTCGCCGGCTTTGTTGGGGAGGTCTTGGCAGCAGGCGTTTTCTTCACGGCCGGCTTTTTTGCTTTCGCCGCTAGCTTCTTCGCCGCGGGTTTTTTAGTCGCGGTTTTTCCCGTCTCCGCCGAAGATTTCGCTGCAGCCTTGGCTTTGGGCTTAGCACGGCTGGCAGCCGGCTTTTTTGTCGTTACAGATTCGTCTGTTGTCTCTTTATTGGCCATCGATACTGATTCCTTGATGGCTGCGGCTTAGGGAATGAGGGCTCGAAAGTCATAGTGTTCCACCAGCTTCTGGGTCACCGGCTTCTGTCCCGCCAACTTCTACTGCTTGGGGGATCACTGCCTGAGGACTGAAACGCTTTTGTGGCTTCACATTTTCCATGCCTGGCATTTTCAGGATGGATTTCTTGGACTTTGCGAGGGCGCGGCTCATTGCTCTAAGCTCGTCAGCTTGCTCTCTGTCGAATTCAGCCAGGAGACTATTGAATTTCAATCTCATGGCTGGGAGTGCTCCGTGGACGTGCGCCATCCGATCGTAAGCTTCTCCCATTTTGGTTTCAGCAAGGGTCGTAAAGCGGCATCGAGCATCGATGACATCCCACTGATCTTGCCATTTCGTCGAGAAGTCTTTCCAGTCCGAACTTCGACCCGTGCCATTATTGCGTGCCTCTCCATCAGCAGAGTGCTGGGAGATTGGCTGCGCGAATAGCGAATTTGTCTTAGAGGTCAAACTGAATAACTGCTCTTTTACCAGGTCGTTGCAAATAAGAAATTGTCTTGGGTCTGGTTGCCCCGCGACAATTGAGGATTCGGGTAGTTTTACAGAAGGAGTTCGAAAATAGAGTTGCTGGATAACGCTGGCGACGAGGAGGCAAAAGCCAGCGCTCGCTGCTCCCACGTAGAGTCCGGTTAGGACTTGGCGATATCGTTTAAACTCGCTTGATCGTTTTTTTTCTGTGGTACCCACCTCTTGCTCATTTGCAGATGCCCGACCATATTCCGCTCCGGAATCCACGTCAAGTTGCGGGCGAAGAGCAATCTGCTAATCGAGGGGATCGGGGAGCACAGCAATAACCTCGCCGGCTTCATCGCTTTCCCAAATACCTATTGGAAGAGCAGGCGCCTCACAGCTCGGTGCCTTCGGCAGATCGCCACAGGTAGCATCATCAGGCAACCGGAACCACCGAATCTCGGCACCGGGGACTACAAGCCCCCTCGAATCTCTAATAGTTCCACGGACATAGGATGCTGGTGGCAAGGTCAGTTCGCCCAGGTTCACAGCTTCCCCAGGTTCTGCATCCACTGATACCCCACTAAATACCCAGCGCGGGGCTGAGGAGAAGTCTGGTGGTGCCAATGCGATGTCATACCTTGCAAAAAGCCCAAGCAGGGTTGGATCTAGCCATACGAGGAATTCGCCAGTCTCCCCCGTAAGCTCGGAAGCAAACTGCAGATTGTCGAGGATGACACGTTCCGCTGGCGTCGTTAGTTCGCCCCGGAGCAACTGTGATGGTTCAAATTTAAGTGGTGTATTGGCCAATGGCTGGCCAAGGGTGTTGGTGATAACTCCTGAAACCGGGGTGCGGCGTCCTAGCTCTACCGTGTCAAGTACCGCCGGTCCACCTGGGCCCAGGCTGACCACACCGTCAAAGATTGAGGCATGCTGTGCATCTGAAGTGGGAAATACTCGTACTCTATACTCGCGGCTACCTACCTTATCGCCTGCGTAAAGTTTAACGACTGCGATACCAGAGAGATCTGGATCCGAGCTGCTCACCGCCTGCGCGGAGAAGCTTACTTGGACATTCCGTTTTTCAGTTGCCGGCGTTTCAAAAACGGTATCGAGAACTACAGTGGCCCCGATGATGGGCTCTAGTTCGCCGCCACCGGTACGACCTCGCAGGGGCAGATGAAACTCTGATGGGCTAGCCATTGTTGGCATAAGCAGGGGGGCAATGCGGTAGGCTTCCTGGGAGCCGTCGTCAATATTGGGATCTCGGACATATTCATCGAAGAGTCGGATGGTCGGTAGGGTTTGACCAGGGCCTGGCTTGGCAACGATGTCAAACTCGTCCTGCATGTCGATTGGAACCGCGAGCGAGAAACAGCCATCAATGTCTGTGGGCACGACCGAGGATGCACGGGTCGACTTCGAGAAACTTGTCCAATGTCCGAAGGCGGTAACGCGCATGCTAGCGTAGGCTTTACCGTCGCCATTGGAGTTGGCAATGCAACCCTCGATGACCTTGAGCTGGTCCGGGCTGCCAATTTCCCATAACACGTCAACATCATCATCGGTGCGAATCAGTGCAGAGAAAGGCGGGGCTTGAATCTGTCTTCCGCCACTGGCGATGGCTTCTAGGGATATCTCGTCCGGCAGTACAGTGACTCGATACTCGGCACCGTCATTGGGCAGGGCAATACTGAAGGAATCCTCCTCGGCATTGACTTCGGCATTGGTGAGAATTGTCCGGCGATACTGTGGTCCGCCAGGAAAATCAGACGCTCGCTCGATTACGACTTGAGCGGGGATCAGCGTGCCGGGCTGACAGCCCTCTTGTCCGGATTCGGGATCCGGAGGCATTGTCTGCGCACCACAGCCGAGTTCGATTCGTCCGTGAAAGGTGACAGTGCGACCAAAGTCGAGACTGGCAATGGTTCCGTCGCTGGAGATTGCGATCTGGGTGAGTTCGGTGGGGGCGAGGTCGGGACGATCTGCGGGGGGGATCAACACGGCCGCAAAGCCAGAACTGTCCGGTGGATCGCCCCAGCATACGCCCTGGTCGCAGAGGTGATCTAACGATGGGCAGTCTGTGGAGACTTCGCACATCCCCTGGGACTCGGCGGCGGGCTTGCTGAGACATCCCGACATTGCACCTACTGCAACAACAAGAGCGGCACTCGACGCTAGAGCATGCGAGGCCAGAGTACATGCAGTTAGAATATGACTCATGCCCCCCAAAGAAGAGGCGCGAGCGAATGAAAAATGTGAGGATAGTCTATACAACAGAAAACTCGTTTAAGAAGTAGGTAGCAGCGATAGATAGTAATACGACACTTAGAACAAATAGCTACAATTCGGCAGGTGGGTTGCAACGCATGACCCAAGAGCGAAAGGAAAACGAGGCTCGATCAGGGTCTCGCAGCGCTCGAAAGGGCTTCTGTCCCTCGGCTGCAGGGTCACTGTCAGCCAGAAACTCTCGGTCGGCAACCATTGCCTCCAAGACATGGTCGCCTTGATCGGTGTCGGCGATTGGATTGCAGATTGAAGTTAAATCGCAAGCCAGAATGCGTGTGGTTTCGCCAGTCGGTGCCGCTTGGCACTCGGCGTAGGCTGGCTGGGGGTTGGGCTTGTCATAGTCGATAAAGAGCCTAACGTGCAAGACGTCATCAATTTCGTTATCCCGCACGGTTAGCGAGAGGGTTCGCGTGTCCTGTCGCTCAATAACCAGAGGGCCTGGAAAGGTGAAATCCGGGGCAGGGCCGGCGCTGAGGATAACCGGCGGTGATCCGGGGCCAGCATCGGAGACAGCAACCTCGAGCTCCGGCGGGAAGAGGCAGCCGCTATTAAAAGGGGCAGAAATCACTGCGGCGGAAATCACTGCGGCGGAAATCACAGCAGC
>JAESTW010000375.1 GCA_016763395.1 Kofleriaceae bacterium | reverse complement strand
GGGCTCCATACAGTGTCGATAAACTCGGCATCGATGCTAGATGGAGATACTGAGAAGATTGGGTACCCACTCAATATATGCCCTTAGCGCTTTGGCCGCGAAAGGGCTTCCTCGAAGCCTGTGAGATACTGTTGAGCGATCGTGACTCCCCACTTCCGTGTTGAGAATAGTTCTATATCGATAAGATCCTACGCAGCGCGCCTCGAGAGGGCAAGGTACGCCATGCTACCAGCCAGACTCGTCGCGGCGTTTGGGCACTCATCTATATACGCCCGCAATTCATCGGTTAGGGAGAGATTGATGCTGCTCATGCCGAATTGTAACGAATATTGGCGAATATCACCACAGCAATCGGGAAATCACCTAGGTCCGTCCGTCCGGCCGTCCGGCCCGTCCGGCGAGTCGCTCTAGTCATCAATCTTCTTCAAGATCACACGCAAACGGGCTTTTAGCTTGGGGTTTTTCATGTACTCTAAAGCCGCCTCCAGGGTCGGTCTGGCAGCGGAGCCGATGTTCTTGATCAAGAAGCTCGATGCACGCCAGGACTGAGACTTGCTTGACAGCCCTTTAATGCCGTCACGAATTAAACGGGGATGTGAGCGGTAGCGAGGGTCGAGATCAATCGCATCTCGGTAGGCCTCGAATCCATCTTTCCAATAGAGGCGTTCCATGTCGAGAGAACCTTGCGTGAACGCCAGATAGGCGCTCTTGGGGTTCTTTTGGCGAAGTTTGTCCAGAACACGACTCGCTTGTCCGATTTGCTTTCTGGCGATGAGCTGATTGAGCTCTTCAAGTCCGCCCAGGCCCGGCTCGGGGTCGCCTGCCGAATAGTTCTTAGATTCGGTGATGCGTGCTGCGGTTGGTGGGACTCCAAGGGAATCGCCAGATTCGGCAGCCTCGTTCTGGCTACCGGTCGTCTTGCTACCCGTCGCCTCAGCACCTGCTACTTTGCCGGCTAGGGTAGACTTGGAAGTCAGCTTCTGCTCCGCATCACTACCACGCAGAGCAAGCACGATGACCACAGCCAGCCCGCCGAGGGCAAGAAGCCCGACAAGAGCCTTTTTATTGCCGCCAGTCGCTACTGCCGATTCGGACAAGTCGGAGTTGTGATACGCCGTGTCCGAATCAACACTGATGTTTTCTGGGCGCTTTGCTTCGGCCTGGCTTTGCTTCGCTTCGGCCTGGCTTTGCTCCGCTTCACCCTGAGCACGTCCACCGAGATCAGAGCGCACCATCGCGAGCTCTTCAGCAAGCTCTTTGGCAGTCGGTCGTAGCTTGGGATCATGGGATAAACATCGATCGACAATGAGAACTAAATCCGAGGGCAGATTGGCAGTAATTGAAGCCAGGCCTGGCACCGCCTCGCTCGATGCACGAAGGGCGATTTGAACTGCGTTGCCTACGCCATAGGGAGGCTTCCCGGACAGCATGTGATACAGGGTTGCGCCGAGTCCATAGATATCGGAGGCAGTGGTGGCTCCATCACCTTTGAGACTCTCTGGTGCTGAATAGGCAGGTGTACCAAGAAAATCGCCTGCTGTTGTAAGAGACGAATCTGGGATGTGGGCAACACCAAAATCGACCAGCTTCCAATTGTCCGAGCTTGCCCTAAGAATATTCCCTGGTTTAACATCCCTATGGACGATGCCGGCCTTGTGCGCCTCTTCAAGTGCATTGGCGATTTGAATTCCGAGGACTTGCGCTTGGCTCGACGAAGGCGTTCCATTCTTGATAACCTCATCCAAGGCAGGGCCGTCGACTACCTCCATCACCAAGTAGGGCACGTCGCCTTCAAGTCCGAGGTCGAAAATAGGAACGATGTTTGGATGTTTAAGGGAAGCAACGCAGCGGGCTTCGTTGAGAAAGCGTGCGCTAAATTCACGTCCCAATTTGCCAGGCATCGCTCGCACATTTTTGACCGCAACATCGCGTTGCAACACTCCATCCCGCGCCAAGTACACCGAGCCCATGCCGCCAGAGGCTAGGTGACGAATTACCTGATAGCGTCCGAATGCAGCGGGACCATCGCAGGCATCATCTCTTTCTTCAGACTCGGACGAAGCCACAGCCCCGTTCTTCATTGTCGCTGGATCACTCAGATTCGGCCCCTCCTCAGATGATATCACTTTGGCAGATGTTGCGCTCAGGCCTGTTATTTTGCCGGGACCAAGCTCCAAAAACGTCGACTTGCCGTAATTTCGAGCGTGTTTTGGCCATGACCTTTCGCGAATGGCCGCAATTTGCCGAAAAGCGTCGCCCGGAGCCCGCCGGAGTGGGCACTCCTGCGCTATAACCGGCTCAAATTTCGAGCCAAAGGACGAGACGATGACAACAGAATTGACAGCAGATGCAGTGGTAATTGGTAGTGGCCCTGGTGGTTACCCTTGTGGCATTCGCCTCGGTCAACTTGGTGTAAAAACGATCGTCATCGAGAAGGGCAGCCCCGGTGGTGTTTGCCTCAACGTCGGTTGCATTCCGTCCAAGGCGCTCATCCACGCAGCCAAGACCTACGATAAACTCGGTCACGCCGAAGATATCGGAATCAATGTTAGCGGTAAGGTCAGCGTTGACATGAAGGCGATGCAAAAGTGGAAGGGTGGCATCGTCAACAAGCTGACCTCCGGCGTGAAGACACTCATCAAGGCCAACGGTTCCACAATGATGATCGGCAATGCTAGACTCGGTGCGCGAGCGGGCGGCGGACATCAGGTTATCATCGAGGGCAAAGATGGTGAGACTACGATTGTTGCCAAGAACGTCATCATTGCGACGGGCTCTCGTCCGATTGTGATTCCCGGTTTTGAGCCGGACGACAAGTTCGTTATCGATTCCACTGGCGCACTGGCGCTGGACAAGGTTCCCAAGAGCATGGTCGTCATCGGCGGCGGTTATATCGGGCTTGAGCTCGGTACTGTCTACGCCAAACTCGGCTGCAAAGTGACTGTCGTTGAGGCTCTCGGAGCTCTTCTGGCAGGTATGGATGCCGATTGCGTCAAGGTTGTTGCCACGAAGTTGCGCAAGATGGGCGTCGATGTACTTCTCAACGCCAAGGCCAAGGGTTGGAAAACCAAGGGCAAAAAGGCTGTTCTCACCGTCGAGACCAAAGAAGGCGAAGTTGAAATTGAGACAGACAAAATCTTAGTCAGTGTTGGGCGCCGTCCGAACACCGAAGAACTTGGACTCGACGTAGCTGGTGTTAAGACCGACGAGCGTGGATTCATTGTTGCCGACAACCAGCTCAAAACCAACGTTCCTGGCATCTACGCCATCGGCGACGTGATTGGCGGCATGATGTTGGCACACAAGGCAACCAAAGAGGGCGAGATTGTCGCTGAGCTCGTAGCAGGACACAATGCGGCTATGGATATTCGCACGATGCCAGCAGTGGTGTTCACCGATCCGGAGATTTCCTCTACTGGCCTAACTGAACTTCAGGCAACGGAAGCCGGACACAAACTCAAAGTCGGAAAGTTCCCATTTGCGGCTCTCGGACGCGCAATGAGCGTTAACGACACCGACGGATTCTGCAAAGTCATTGGCGATGCAAGCACGGGCGAAGTTCTGGGCATCCACATTGTTGGCAATGGCGCTGCAGACCTTATCAGCGAAGGCGCGCTCGCTATCGAAATGGGCGCTGTGCTACACGATCTGGCGCTAACAGTTCACCCGCACCCAACGCTTTCCGAAGCAATCATGGAAGCGGCGGCAGTCGCCAACGGTGAGGCGATTCACGTCATCAACCGCAAGAAGTAGCTTGGAGCGCTAATGCGTGCACTCAAGCTAGTGGATTGGGGAACTCTTGACTACGAAGAGTCCCTGGACAGGCAGCGAGCACTGGTCGCCGAGATTCAATCGGACACTAGTGGCGATGTGCTTGTCTTTGTCGAGCACCCGCACGTCATTACCTTAGGGCGAAGGCGCGAGGCTCTCGGCAATGTCGTAGCTGCTGCCGGCGTTCCCGTTGTAGAAATCGAGCGTGGTGGCGATGTCACCTACCATGGTCCCGGACAACTAGTGGCCTATCCGATCTGCAAACTCGAAGAAGAGGAGCGAGATCTGCACCTCTTTTTGCGCAACATGGAAGAGGGCATTATTCGCTCACTGGCTCGTTTTGATCTCAGCGCTGGGCGTGAAGAGGGCAAGACGGGAGTCTGGCGCGAAGGGCGCAAGCTGGCTTCCATGGGAATTGCCTGCCGCAAGTGGGTCACATTTCACGGCCTGGCTCTCAACGTAAACACGGATTTGAGCTACTTTCAGCGCATCAATCCCTGTGG
>JAESTW010000374.1 GCA_016763395.1 Kofleriaceae bacterium | reverse complement strand
GATTGGATGCTTTAAACTGGCATCCGGCTGCGATCCGCGCCCGTTTGCCGGTGAATTCCTCTGGCTTTTATTGCCTCAAATTGACCGCGTTGACTTGGCGTCAGTGAGGGAAACGGCAAAAACCTATTGAGTAGTCACGTCCGCATCGCCGGCGCTGGATTTGGGACCGGCATCGCCTGCGTCCGGCTTAGCACCTGCATCACTGGCAGTGTCAGCATCACCACTGGTGCCAGCATCGGGTTGGGCATCCTTCAGCATCTGCAGTGCTTCTTCAGCAGTAACAATCTGAAAGCCTGGATACTGTTTTGATATCCCGGTTTGCACCGGCCCAGCGTCGACTTCGGAAAACTGTCCGACAAAGCGGGCGGCTCCGGTGGCGCAGGGTTCGCGCATCATGATGAGGGCATAGAGCATTGTCCCGAACATGCCCATACGAATCAGCACAGCGCCCGACGGCTTGCCAAAGAGTTTGGCCCGAGGCAGCTTTGGTATTGGTTCCTCGTCTGGTTCTTTGTCCACTTCGCTCATGCAGATTCTCCGCGCAGGACCGAGTGGGTGAGGCAGGGCAGTTGGGTACGTTTTTGCTGGGTAAAATCAGCATCGATCGCGGTGATTGCAATGCCCTCTCCCTCGGCGATTTCGTCGCGAATCTGCCCCCAAGGATCGATGATAAGAGAGTGGCCGTACGAGGCGCGCTTGGCGTTGTGACGTCCGCTTTGACCCGCAGCCAGGACCCAGCACTGATTTTCGATGGCGCGAGCTCGCAGAAGTGTGTGCCAATGGGCCGCTCCCGTGTGCGCCGTGAACGCAGCGGGAACGACGAGTACCTCCGCTCCCATATCCAGAGTGAGTTTGCGGTAGAGTTCGGGGAAGCGCAGGTCGTAGCAGATGGATAGGCCCACCTTGCCGATACTCGTATCCACCACAGACAGATCGTGCCCTGCAGACGTCGCTTCACTCTCTTTCAGTGTTGCGCCGCCGGGGATGTCTACATCAAAGAGGTGTATCTTCCGGTAGACCGAGACCAGTTGCCCGTCCGGGCTCACCACAGCACAGCTATTGAAGGCAGTTTTAGAACTGGCATCTTGGCCTGGCAATAGCTCTGCGATTCCGCCAGCAACGACCCAAGTCTTATGGGTGGTGGCAATTTTCATCACAGTAGAGAGGATTCGACCAGGGTTTTTCCCGTCGAGGTGTTCTGCAACCTCAAATTTGTCGCCTTCGCGCTCCCCCAGGAAGGCAAAACACTCCGGCAAGACCAAAAGACTGCTCCCTCGATCGGCCGCCATCGCTGCCAAACGCTCGCAACTCGCTAGATTTGCGTCAATATCAGTCGTCGAGCAGAGCTGGGCTACAGCTCCTATCGTGGAATTTGCCATGGAGAAGGTGTATCAGAAAACCTGCCAAGAGGTAGTGCCTATGGGATCGCCTCTGCGCTGAATGCGTCGTTTCACTTGCAAAGAACAAATGCGCGTGGTAATCCGCAGCCCACATGTGAGGCGCACCCAAGGTGGACGGCTTCGGCCGAGCCACCTTTTTTGTTTCGTACGCTCCACACTTTTGGAACTTTCCGCATGTAGCCTTTTCTTTCAACCCCAAGCTCAGTTTAGCTTTAGCTTCTTGTAGCCTCTCGCTTCATTAATAGTTTCTAAATGGTGATCCAGCAACAAACAACAATTGAACAGCTCAATGAGCTTATCGATCCTGTATGCGTGGACGCTGGCTATGAGCTCGTTGAAATCGAATATAAAGTAGGCGCGCCAGAAGGACCAATACTCCGGGTCTTCATCGACTTCCCAGAGTCTGCCGGCAAGGGCATTACCTCCGAAGACTGCCGCAATCTTTCTCATGAGCTATCGGCGATCCTCGATGTCGAGGACCCCATTGCTCCCAAATACAACTTAGAAGTTTCCTCGCCAGGAATCGAGCGACCCCTGCGGAAGCCCGAACACTTTCGGCGCTTCATCGGTGCCGAGGTCAAATTGACCTTGTCTCATGGTGTAAGCGGTGGGCGGAGAAAATTCAAAGGACTGCTCACCTCCGTATCGGAGTCGGGCGAAGTCGTCACCCTCGAGGTTGACGGGAAATCATTCGATTTGCCTCTCGCAGACTTAGCGTCAGCGAGAATCGTCCCGGACTGGGGCGCCCTGATGAAGGGCAAGAGGGCATAGAGGACAAGGAGAAAGCAGCATGCAAGCAGCAAATCTCAGTATGGTTATTGAGCAAGTAGGTCGCGATAAGGACCTGGACCCTAATGTGTTGATTCAGGCACTGGAGCAGGCGATTACAACCGCCGCTCTGAAAACTTTCGGTTCTATCCGTTCGTTTGAAGCCAAGTTCAATAAGGAGACAGGATCGGTTGATCTACATCTCATCGTGACTGTTGTCGAAGATGACCCGGAAGAGGGCGTTGAAATTTCAATGGCCCAAGCAGAAGAGTTTGGCATTGAGGCAGAGCTTGGTGACGAGCTGCTCTTTCAAGTGTTTTACCGTGATGAAGACTCCGATCGAGCGAAGGAGCAAGATGAGCAGTACGGTACTCTTATCGATCTCCAAGGTGCTCACAAGCACTTCGGCCGAATTGCCGCCCAGACTGCCAAGCAGGTAATCTACCAGCGAGTTCGGGAGGCCGAGCGCGACAATATTTACAACGAATTTAAAGAGCGCAAAGGCGAGCTTATCACCGGTATTGTCCGGCGATTTGAACGCGGCAACCTGATCGTTGACCTCGGTAAAACCGAAGCGATTTTACCAACTCGTGAGCAGGTTCCTCGTGAGTCGTTCCGAAGTGGCGACAGCATCAAAGCGCTGCTTCTCGACATCGACCGCAACGCTCGCGGTCCACAAATCATTCTTTCCCGAACTCACAAAGGACTGCTCGAGAAGCTCTTCGAGCAAGAAGTCCCAGAGATTTTTGAGAAGATCGTTCGCATTGAATCCTCGGCTCGTGAGCCAGGCGCGCGAGCAAAAATCGGAGTCTCTTCTAAAGACCGCGATGTCGACCCAGTCGGCGCTTGCGTGGGTATGAAGGGATCGAGAGTTCAAGCTGTCGTACAAGAACTGCGTGGCGAGAAAATCGACATCGTTCCTTATGATGATGATCCAGCCCGTTTTGTTTGTAGCGCTATCGCTCCAGCTGAAGTTGTTCGAGTCATTATCGATGCTCAAGGACACCGTATGGAACTCATTGTTCCCGACGATAAACTGTCCCTCGCAATCGGTAAAAAAGGCCAAAATGTCCGGCTTGCCTCACAATTGACTGGCTGGCGAATCGACATTCACTCTGAGTCTAAGATTCTTGAGCTAGAAGCTCGCGCAAAGACCCAGATGGCAGCAGTTGCTGGAGTAGACGAAGCCTTGGCAGACTCTCTCTTTCAATTCGGTTGGCGTTCTGTCAGCGATTTGAGCATGGCAATCTCTGAAGAGATGGCTCAGATTCCTGAAATCGGAACGGTAGAAGCAGCAGACCAAATCATTGCTGGCGCAATGGTCTTCCTGCACGGTGGTGTTTCAGAGGAGGCTATTGCTGCGGAAGCGGCAGCTGAGGCTGAAGCTGAAGCTGAAGTCCCCGAGGCTCCATCAGAAGTGGTAGCGGCAGAATCGACATCCGAGACTGCAACAGAGACTGAGGCTACTGAGGGATGATCACTGGCTCTTTCAATAAAGGTACTCCGCAACGTACCTGTGTCGGCTGTCGTCAGCGAGACGATCAAGGCGCGATGGTGCGGGTGACCCGCAATGGAAGCTGCCTACTTGTGCACCGCACAAAACGACTACAGGGACGTGGCGCGTATTTACACCCGCGATCTTCCTGTTTGACCAAGGCGCAAAAGGGCGGACTTAGCCGTTCCTTTCGCACCGCAATACCTAATAATTCGTTCGTGGAAATTCGCGAACAAATCCTAGAGATGAGAAGCGAGGGCTCCGATGAGTAGCGACAAAATACGCATTTATGAGTTGGCACGTGATATCGGCGCTGCCAACAAAGAACTTGTGGAAAAAGCATTGGCCCTAGGCTTCAGCGTAAAGAGTCATATGTCCTCGTTGACGTTGGACGAAGCGACGAAGGTTAAGAATGGCCTTGGATTCAGTGGACCAGCGAGTATTCCTGCTGCCAAGCCTGCTAAAGCCAAGACTTCGAAGCCCAAGATGAAGGCAAAGCCAAAGGCGAACCCACCTACACGCCGCAAAAGCAAAGCGCCGGAAGAATCTGTCGCCAAGCCAGTGGCGGTTCAGCCCATGCGTAGGCGCAGGCCCGAAGAAGTTCAGGCGGCACCAACCCCGGCTCCAGTGGTTGCTCGTGCACCAATGGTTCGCACTCCAGTTCCCCCAGCTGCTCCGGCAGCAGTGGAACCGACGCCAGCGCCAGCCCCAGTTGCTGTAACACCAGCTCCAGCCGTTGTTACACCTGCTCCGGCAGCTGTACAGGCCCCGGTAGTGCCAACTCCCGCTCCTGCTCCAACGCCTGTTGTTGCAACGCCTGCACCAGTAACTCCAGCCCCTGTTGCGGCGACTCCTGCTCCAACGTTGGCTGTAGCAACTCCCGCACCAGCGGCACCAGCACCTGCGCCGATTGTCGCAACGCCAGCTCCGGTAGCAGCAGTTCCGACTCCCGCTCCAGCAGTTCCGACTCCGCCACCAGCGCCGTCGAAGAATCAGGTCGTGGTTGCTGGTCCCAAGGTTATTAACCTACCTGGGCATCAGAAGAAAAAAGCACCACCAGCTCCGGTTGTTGTGCGAGCTCCCGCGCCGGTAGCCCCGGCTCCCGCTCCAGCAGCTCCGGCAACACCTGTGTCTGCCAAAGAGCGCTTTGAAGCAGAGCTACTTAAAGCCAGGGCTCAAGCTGCGCATCGAGACGAAGAGCGACTTGCTGTCAAAGCAGAGAAAAAAGCCGCCCAGGAAAGTGCAGCACCAGCGCCCGCCGACGGACGCCCTGCAGTTGGTACCGTAATCAAGCTTCCAGTTACTCGAATCAAGGTAGTGGAAAGACCACTTGCCGCGGGTCGAGGAACAGCAGAGCGCAGAAACCGCTTCACCAAGCAAAAACAGCGCGGACGCCGTGATATTCGTCGCAAAGCCAAGCCTCGGGGACCCGGTCGTCAGACTCAAATCACCACACCCGCAGAGCACAAGCGAGTGGTTCGAATCGAAGAGACCACAACAGTGGGTGACCTCGGCAAAGCCATGGGCATCAAGTCTCAGGAGCTTCTGAAAAAGCTTTGGGGGATGGGAATGGTCGGCATTTCGCTGAACGCTTCTATCGACCTCGAAACCGCACAATTGCTCGCCCAAGAGTTTCACTATGAGGTGCAAAACATTGCTTTTAAAGAAGAAGATGTATTTGCCACACCTGATAGTGAGGAGGATGCACTTCAGCCAAGAGCGCCAGTGGTTACCGTTATGGGCCACGTCGATCACGGCAAGACATCTCTCTTGGACTACATCCGAAAAGCCAAAGTTACATCTGGCGAGTCGGGTGGAATCACGCAGCACATCGGCGCTTACAAAGTAGATGCTGGTGAAGCCTTTGGCGAGATGGTCTTTATCGATACTCCTGGTCACGCGGCATTCACCGAGATGCGTGCTCGCGGCGCTCAGATTACCGATATTGTAGTCCTTATCTGCGCTGCCGATGATGGTGTGATGCCTCAAACGGTTGAAGCGGTGAAGCATGCCCAGGCTGCTGGAGTTCCAATCATTGTTGCGGTGAACAAAAGCGATGTTCCGGGTGCCAATCCAGAGCGCGTTCGTCAGCAACTCTCCGATCACAAGTTGATTCCTGAAGAGTGGGGTGGTGACACCATCTATGTCGACTGTTCTGCAAAGACCGGCGATGGCGTCGACGACTTGCTCGAGGCAATCTCGCTCAATGCTGAACTCCTGGACCTCAAAGCGGATCCGGACAAAGTGGCAGTCGGCGTCGTTATCGAGGCTCGTCTCGACCGTTCTCGTGGACCAATGTCGACGGTTCTTGTTCAAGAGGGCACGTTACGCGCTGGAGATATCGTTGTTGTCGGCGGGTTTATGGGCAAAGTTCGCGCGCTCATGGATCACAATGGCAAGCAGCTCAAAGAAGCTGGGCCCGGAACTCCGGTGGAGATTCTAGGCATCGATGGCGTCCCGCTCGCTGGTGAGACTCTCAATGCCACTGAAGATGAGAAGATGGCCAAGCAGGTTGTTGAAGTTCGTCGTCAGCAAAAACGCAAGAAAGAGCTCGCCAGCTCAGGCAAGGTCTCTCTTGAGGCTCTGATGTCCAACATCCAGGGTGGCAAGAAGGCTGAAGTCTTCAAAGTTGTTCTCAAGGCCGACGTTCAGGGTTCTGCCGAGGCTCTCAAGGCTGCGCTCGTAGCACTGAGCACCGACAAAGTTCGTGTTGAAGTCATTCACTGCGGCGTTGGTGGTATCACCGAGAGTGACATCAGCTTGGCTCACGGCAACGCGATTGTTGTCGGCTTCCATGTCCGAACTGCGG
Organism: Kofleriaceae bacterium; assembly: GCA_016763395.1. GTDB lineage: Bacteria > Myxococcota_A > Polyangia > Haliangiales > Haliangiaceae > NORP324. The sequence continues at coordinate 7,823 of JAESTW010000374.1, read as the reverse complement.
GCAAGGCGGGCAAGCTTGCTGATAAAGAAGGCGTCGAGATAAAGATCTACGACATCATCTACGATGCTCTGGACGACGTTCAGGCCGCAATGGCCGGAATGCTGGCACCTGTGCTTCGGCAAGTGGAAATCGGACGAATGGAAGTTCGCGAGACCTTTCACATCCCACGCCGCGGTGTGGTCGCCGGTTGTATGGTCACCCAAGGTCGAGTCGCTCGAAAGTCGCATTTGCGAGTTATTCGAGACTCGGTACAAGTCTACGAAGGCAAAGTATCAAGCTTGCGCCGCTTCAAGGACGAGGCATCTGAGGTTAAAGAAGGCTTCGAGTGCGGTATTATGCTCGATGGCTACAACGAGTTGCAAGAAGGCGATGTTATCGAGTCCTTCGAAATCGTGTCCGAGAAGGCAACAATCTAAGCCGACTTGGCTTGAGTTCTAGATGAGTAGTGGAAACCCCAGAAGACCGCGAGTGGCCCAGGCCATTCGTGAGGCCTTGGCCGATCTGATTCGCGATGAACTCAGTGACCCGCGGATCACCAAGGCAGGATTTGTCAGCATCAACCATGTCGAACTCAATAAAGACATGGGAGTTGCGCACGTCTACGTTGCCTTTTACGGTGGGGACGATCGCCTTGCCGAAACGGCTGTAAAAGCTCTTGTGCGAGCGGCCGCTAAACTTAGGGGCCCGCTCGGCCGCTCTCTCAGTTTGCAGCGCGCACCTGAGATTCGATTCCAGCACGATCAGAGTGGCGAGTTTGGTATGCGCCTAAGTGAAATCATTCGTCACGACGAAGATCTGCGCACCAAAGCTGGACCGCTCGATGAGGACACAGGAGATGGGGAATCTTCTGAGGATTCTGGTTCTGGGAATTCTGGTCCTGGGGCTTCTGGCGATGCATAAGGACCTGCCGAAAGTAGCTGCCCAGCTACTGAGTGCAGAGAAAATACTACTTACCTGCCATCGCGGGCCGGACGGAGACTCAGTAGGATCGCTGGTCGCTCTGGCGTCACTTCTGCGAGAGCATCAAAAAAAAGTTGTTCTTTACAACCCGGACTTGGTTCCTAGGCACCTTAAGTGGCTACCTCACGCCAAGACATTTGTACAGCAGCTAAAGAAGAAGGCCCGCTTTGACCTGACAATCGTCGTGGATTGCGGCGATGCCAATCTCTTGGGCAATGCCTTTCCCGAACCAGAAGTGACAGGCACTCTCCTTGTGCTCGACCATCACGGATCGGGTCGGCCTTTTGGTGACGTTTTCGTGTCCGACCCAGCCGTGTCTGCGGTAGGAGTCATGGTCGCGCAGTTAGCTGAGCTAATGGAATGGCCGATTAGTAAAGACGCCGGACAGGGGATCTACGTCTCCATCGTCTCGGACACTGGCGGCTTTCGATACTCCAATACCAACGCCGAAGTACTTCGTGTGGCAGCGAAGTTGGTAGAGGAATCCGGTGTTGATCCTGCGGCGATGTCCGAGCGAATGAGCACGGACAGTAGTCCCGGACGCTACCGTTTGCTTTCGAAAATACTGGCATCAATGGAGGTGGCGGTGTCTGGCAAGGTCGCATTTATTACCATCACGCCACAGCTTCTCAAAGAGTGTGGGGCGAGCTGGGACGATACTGACGGCCTGATTAACTACGCTCGCTCGTTGCGCGGTGTCGAGTGTGGAGTATTAATTTGCCCCTCGAAATACGGCGGGACTCGGGTGTCCATGCGGACTCGAGGCGAGAACTTCGACGCTGGTAAGATTTGTTATGAGTTCGGCGGCGGTGGTCATAAAGGTGCAGCGGGCTGCACGCTTCCAGGAAGTATGGAAGAGGCCCGAGTCACGATAGAAGAGCGCTTGGCAGCAGTACTGGCCAAGTAGCTTCGAGAATCTGACATTCCACACTCACTAGCGCGGTCGACCCAGCGGATTCTGAGCAGATTTCTGAGCAATCGGCTACCGTGCGTTGTATGAATTGGTCCATGCGCAGGACGAAGCAATTAGCCTTTCTCTTTTTAGCAATCGCCGGATTGAGCACAGGCTGCGGTGGCGATAAGGACGATACCGGTAATCCTATACCGGTCGATGCGGGCGGACTTGTCAACGATGTTAGCCCTTCTAAGCGCAGCGACATTCACGGCGCCATGGATCCCGCGACTGGAAGTTTTGCGGTTTTCGGCGGCGATGATGGCCCTATTGTAAACCAGACCCCAATGGCACGATACCGTAGCGATACTTGGCTTTTCACCCAAGGCATTGGCTGGGAAGATGTGAGCAGCGCTGGCCCGAGCGCCCGTGGCCGGCAAGCAGTCGCCTACGATAGTTCTTCTCAGCGCATGTTGATCTTCGGCGGACGTTTTCGCCCTGAGGGCATGACCGGAAACTACACGCTCTTTGGTGATTTGTGGTCCTTTGGTTTTGCGGACAAAGCTTGGACACAACTCAGCGACGGACAGGGCGGACCACAGGCACGGTACTTTGCGACCTCAGCCTTTGATAGTGACAGTGGAACCTTCTACGTGTACGGCGGCGCTACCAGTTCATCTGCTTTGTCCATTCGATTGGCCGAAGACCTCTGGAGCTTCAAGGACAATGTTTGGACGCAGGTTACAACCAGCGGCAGTGCTCCAAGTCCCGCTCGGCTTTTCATGGCCTATACCCACGATACCAAACGGAATGCACTGATTGCTTTCGGCGGGCAAATCGGCGATTTCGTTTCGCCAGCGCTCAACGATGTCTACTCTCTAGATTTGGCAACTGGCGTGTGGTCAGCATTGCCGGCTACCGGAACGGCTCCTTCGGGGCGCTTCTCGTCACTTATGACCTATGATACCCAGGGAGACCGATACATCATGATGGGTGGCCACGCAGACCTGGGGGTAACCAACGACGTTTGGGCCTACTCACCGGACGCGGGAAGTTGGGATCAGCTCTACGTCGGAGACACTTTTACTGGCGGGCCTTTGGGCTGCTTGGGTAATCCTAGAGAAATCCCCAAAACCTATATGGTGCAAGATACCAGTGGTCCAGAACGGCGCTCTGGCGGGTTTCTTGGCTACTCGGACAACAGCGTGTGGCTTTTTGGCGGCGAGAGCGATTGCAGTGATCATCTCGACGACACCTGGCGCCTAGATCTGAGTGACAATAGCTGGAACGAAGAGCTGTCGGCCACTAGTGGTGAGAGCTGCGCCCGCCAGAATAGCGACTGCCAGTGCTTGTGCTTGTAGTGTTTCGCGCTCTAGGTGCTTCTCTTACGTTCCTTGGACTGCTGTCAGCGTTTTGTCTGGCGGCAGGATGCTCTAGTGACCCGGGGAGCCAGCCGGACGCAGGGCCGCCAAGTATTGAAATCGGGACCGGCAGTCGCGACTTCGAGCCGCTTGTGGAGGGCGCGACGATTCCCGTGATCACAGGTCCTCAGGGTGGCTTTCACTTGCTGGGATCACTACAGGCGCAAAACCTAAATCCTGGCGACTCCGAGGACTTGCAGGCGAGTTCGAACCCGACAACGCAGTTTGAGATTTTTGCCAATGGAGTTCGGGTTGATGCAGAAGCCTCCACCTATACGCAGGGCTTACAACGCGGCGACGATCGTTTGGAAATGCTCGGGCGTTTCATTATCTTGGACATTCCCAATGCCACCATCCTCGACGGCATGAGCTTGCAATTCGTAGTGACAGTCAGAGATGTCGACGGTGTTGTTGTGTCCGACGAGCGAAACCTCGTCGCCCAGTCTCAGTAGCGCTATTGAGAAAGGCTGAGGCTTGAACTTCTACGGACACCTGGTTACCGCGTCCTGGCACAGCGAGTCGCCGGATTTTGCCTGGGGGGCAATGCTTCCCGATTTTGCAACGATGGCACAAGTGTCACTGTTGCCTCAGACGGGCCGGTACTCCGAGGGAGTGATCTTTCACCACCTTGGGGATCGCGTTTTTCATCGCTTGCCTGAGTTTCGTGAGCAGGAGAAATGGGCGTTGCAATTCTTGCTTGAGGCTGGCTTGCGCAAAGGTCCTGCCCGCGCTGTTGCGCATGTTGGTGTGGAGTTGATCCTCGATGGCGCCTTGGTCGGCGATAGTCCCAATGATAAACTCTACCAAGACGCACTAGAGCAGGCAGCGGCTCACCCGCCGGCGTTTAACGATGCAGTGGCAACGCTTCGCTTTACCAAGCTCATAACGCGATTGCGCGAGATAGGACCGCCGATTGGGTATCGCGATCCGAGCATTCTCGCGAGGACGATGGGGAAAATTCTGAAGCCTAGGCCTCTGTTGAGGCTGAGCCCCGAGGATTCAGCAATCCTTTCTGATGTCATGGCTCCACTGCACAGACGCGTGTGGGCGAGCTCTGCTGGCATCATGGACGCCATGAAGGCGGCGCTGGGAAGTTAACGGGATACCTGTGCCCGTAGCACTCACGAACCACGAACTATGAGTTGTCTCTACGAGTTTTTCTCGTCCTAAACCAGCCCACGAAGAAGAGTAGCATTGCGGCCGAGAGCGGTGCGGAGCCTCCGCCCGTGGAGCAGCCGCCGCTATCTTGAGTAGTCGGCCAACAAATCGCCACGTCGGCCAAACAAGAGTAATTGTCCGGACAGGTGGTGTCCGATTCACATCGCTCCGTGCACATTCCTGAGTCACCGTCTAGGGCGCACAGTTCGTTTTGGCAGTCGAGGTTGCCCGTGCAAGCGCTGCCGAAGGCTCCCGGCTCAGGTCCAGCATTCGGACAGTCGCTACCAATGCAGACGTTGACCTCCTTGGTCTTGCTAGCGCCCAGAGTGTCGGTGGCGATGATTGTTACAATGTGCATGCCGTCCGCTAGGTTTGCAGGCGCATTAAAAACATAGGGCAGCGCATTCACTGCCCCCACAAGCTGGTCATCGATGGAGAGCGCCACTTCGGCAATACCGTTTTGGGGGTCTTCAGCAGTGACGCGAATGGGGAATTCCTGAGCAACGTTCTCTCCCCAAGTGGGGGCGGTAATCTTGAGTTCTGGCGGAGTGGGAGTTGCATTGCCAAAGATAGAGACCAGGGTTGCAAACGCATTTTGCGTGCTTCCACCACAGGAGCAGGACTGACGTTCCCAGCCTGAGGTTCCGTCGGGAACACCGGCGCACGATAGATTCGCATCAACGAAATTCTTGTTGCCACAACCGTTTAGATAGGTCATGGGATCTTCACAATCGTAGAGGTGATTGAGCGAAAAGGTATGCCCAGCTTCATGGGCGACAGTTTCAGCAATCGCACGTGGGTCGTCTGAGTGATTCTCTGCAAAGGCATAGCCAATTGCATTCTTGATAATGCCACAGCCAAAAGGGGCGACACCAAGAACATTGTTTCCGCGAAAGGATTGCCCGCAGGTGATAATTTCCGTGTGTTCAACGTTGCCCGGATCCACATCGGTTACTTCAATGTCGAAGGGCGCCATAATCCCTCGGACATGAGTCATCATGGTGTTCCAACTGGAATCTCCATAGGGATATTCAGCAAAGTTCCGATCTTGATCGATAATGCTAGAAGAATTTGTCCGAGAGTCATTGAAACCCCGTCTAATTAGGATGCCACCCTCGCAGCGATTGATAAAGAGAATGCGGTAGCCGTCTGCGTAGGCCGTCTCGGGGGTGACGATAGTTGCCTCGTCCGGGCCCACTTCAACGACTATGTCTCGATGGGTGTGAAGGGGAGTAGGACCGGTATCTTGACCACTGGGAGTGGCAGCCTCCGCCGACAATGGAACCGACGACAATGGAAGCAACGACAAAAAGGCGACTACATACAACATCGATCTCATGGCTCCCATACTATCAGAGCTGAGCCTTCATTCGAACCCATGAATCTAGCAGCGGCTTACATTTGCACTGTAGTGCGGCTCAAAGTCGCAGTACTAAAAATGGAGGTTGACGAGTTGACTCCAGCCCAGTCACAGTTCAGCAGAAAGACCGTTGGCAATTGCAACATGGATTTGGAATTGTTTGCCTGAACGCACGAGTTGCAAGGTGTTTTGTCGCGACCATCGACTCAGCAAAAGGGCGCGAATAAGGTCCGAAACAAGGGGGCCGTCACTTGTTCGTAGCCTGGTACCTGCGATCTCCTCGATCAGATCATCGTTGCGGAGTCCAAGCGTCATGAGAATGCCATCGGTCTGAAGTCCTCGAACTTCGAAACCAGCAAACGCTCCCTTGTGTTGACGGGCAACGAAGTGTTCCGAATAGTGCAGCAGGGGAGCCGACTTCGCCTCGTCCACCAACGCCTCAGAGAGGGTTGAGTGAATTTCGACCGCTGGCAGTGCGGGATCGGTGATGAGCGATTGTGTGTGTCGGGCTGGATAGACCAGGTGGGTTGCTGAGATTCCGACAGCGGCGAATACCGCAAGCACGGCGGAGAGTGAGCAGGCGATCCACCACACCCATGGAATTGACCGAACCGGGGACGATGGAACTATGGCAACTTCTCGGCGCAAGGGCTGGGCATTCATACCAGTTTGCATTGCAAGCACAGTTCCATGTCTAATATTTAATGATATTAAAAGCTTAGGGAAGGCGTGATTGGGAGGCCGTGCCAAGCTGGCGGTGGGCAATCGCCACTTTTGTCAATCTGTCGAAATCCCGTCACCGTGCTCGGTCCAGCTTAACCTTGACCAATGAGGGCAGCGTATTAAAGCAAGATGGGCTGCAATACCCAGAACGTTGCTGCAAAGCCTGTGAGAATTTCCGCTGGCTTCTGGGCTCGGGATCCCTTTTCCCCAATAACCACTTCGACCGTGTAGGGCAGGGTTGCGGCAAAGAGTACGAGGCCCGGCAAGGCGGTGACGATAGCAACCAAAGAAGTGGCAACTCCTACTGAATCGACGGGATGAGTGGAAATCATATTCGTTACAATTGGATAAACTTCGCCCACGATTAGCACTTCAGCGGCTGCGATAACCAAGATGCCCCAGGCGTGGCCCGCGAGTAAGGCGAGACCGCCAACGAGCAATACAGTGCTGAAACCAGTTAAATCGCCTGCTGGCCCGGGAACAGCCATTGTTGCAGCCGCACTTATCAGGGCAAGTACCGCGAACACAATATTTGCATATCGCCATGCAAGTAGTCGTGTTGTTTCGGATAGATGTCGGCCCATAATTCTAATTGTAATCGATTTGATACATTTCAGCCAGGTGTTTGTAATCACATCGTTACAAGTTACGACAATCTGACTTCTACTAGGAAAGTCGGCCAAAGGTGTGCCATCCTTAAGCCCTATGAGTGACCTCGCCATCACAACTCTAGTTCGAGTCGTTGTTTTCACTGGGATCTTCGCCCTGGCTGCCCACAAGCACAAGAAAATCAGCATCACTCCACGCTATGCAATTCCACTCGTAGGCGTTGTCTTTGCGTTGCTCAACACCGGGCTTTACTGGCTTTTCAAAACGATTGTTGGTCTGGCGACGCTGGGCATGGGCGGTTTAATTTTGCCCTTTGTCCTAAATGGTTTGTTCCTCTGGGGCACAAACCGAGTCATCAAGCAGCTCAAAATCGAAGGCACCGTGCCGCTCCTATGGCTGTCGATACTGCTGACTGCCGCTCACGGGGCTCTCTATCTCGTGTTTCGCGCTGTGTTGTAAATAGTCGACGTTTCAAAACCCCTGCCATCGACAGATTCGCTGTGGCCCGATACCGTGCCCAGGTCTTTCAGATCTGAGGTATTCGTTATGTGCGGAGTATTTGGAATCTACGGCCATGAAGAGGCGGCCAATATCACCTACCTAGGCTTGCATGCGCTTCAGCATCGCGGCCAAGAGTCAGCGGGAATCGTTACCTTAAACTCGGGGCGCATGCACCAGCAGGTAAAGATGGGACTTGTGT
>JAESTW010000373.1 GCA_016763395.1 Kofleriaceae bacterium | reverse complement strand
CTTGGGAACTCGGCTCTCGGATGCTCAAGCGATGGCGGTGGCGCCGATTCGCCGGACGCAGGTGCGATGGTAGATGCTAGTCCAGCAGATGCCGGGCCGGACCTAACGGAAGCGATGTTTGATCCGAATCATGTTTTAGACATTGAAGTGAACATGGACCCGGGCGACTGGGATGAGTTGCGGGTGCAAGCGCGAACGATCTTTGAGGTCCTTGGAGCCAGTTGCCTCGAAGCGCCACCACCGCGCCCCTTCACATACTTTCCCGCTTCGGTCCTAATCGATGGCGAGCAGGTAACCAATGTCGGTATTCGCAAGAAAGGATTCTTTGGCTCGCTCAGCGACACCAAGCCCTCGCTCAAAATTAAGTTCTCCGAATACGACCCTCTGCAGCGCTTCAGCGGACTCAAGCGCATGACACTGAACAACAACAAGTCGGACACCTCGCATATCAAACAATGCATTGGCTACAACCTCTTTGCCGAGGCTGGCATTCCATCACCGCGCTGCTCCTTTGCCAAGGTAACGATGAATGGGGACTATCTCGGCGTCTTCACCCATGTGGAGAGTATAAAAAAGCCATTCATCGCTCGGCACTTTGCCGATGACAACGGAAACCTCTACGAAGGTGCTCTCAGTGACTTTCGCGTAGGTTGGGTTGAGACCTTTCAACGAAAGACCAATAAAACCGACCTCGATCGTAGTGACATAAGGGCCCTGGTACCCGCCCTGGAGCTGCCAGATGACTCACTCATTGCCGCTCTGGAAGAACTCGTAGACTTGGATTCCTTTGTCGACTTCTGGGTTATGGAGACCATCATGATGCACGCGGACGGGTATGGCCGCAACACCAACAACTTTTACATCTACGCAAATCCGCTTGACGGCAAATTCCACTTCATTCCCTGGGGCATCGACTCAATTCTGTTTCCCAACACAACCTTGCCTTGGGAGCCAGTGCGGCCGCCCGAAACTCTTTTTGTCGAGGGCGTGTTGGCGCGCCGGCTCTACGATCACCCGGACACGCGTGCGCAATTCCTCCTTCGCTTGGAGGAACTTCTGGGACAGGTGTGGAACGAAGACGAGCTTTTGGCAGATATAGATCGCATGGAAGCGCTGCTTGGCGAACACTTGGTTAGTGGTGAGGCGAGCCAGTTTGCCAGCTCAGTGACGCAGGTGCGCAATTTTGTCGGTGGGCGCCGCGCCGTTCTAGAGGCTGAGATCAACGCAAGCGCTCCGCCGGAGTGGAACCGGCCGCTGCGTGATCCTTGGTGCCTGGGCATGCTTGGAACAACCAGTGGAACGTTTACTGGGCAGTGGGCCGATGACTATGCTGGTACAGCGCCTTTCTCGGACGGAACGCTGAGTCTGGATGTCGATATTCCGGGACTCGTCAGGACAGGGCTAAGCGGTGGAACCACCTTTGGAGTGGACCCGGACAACGGCAAGAATGCGCTGCGATTGGTCAGCTTTGTCGAGCAGGCGATGGACCCGCAGACCCAGTCTAGTGTGGCGTATATCGTCATCATCTATCTGGCCGATGAAGATCTCTTTCCGCAGAGTATGGTGCTCGATGGTTCCAATGCGGAGATGAATGTCTTCAGGCTGACCTTCCCGCCAGCTGCTGCGCCACTGGAATTTGAGCATTTGGGAATTGGCGGGGAGGGGCTGCTGAGTCTGGATGAGGTTGGTACGACTGATGGGGCGAGCTTGCGAGGTAGCTTCAGTGTGCAGCTTTATGAGACTCCGTTTTAGGTAGCCTTCGAGAAAATTGCACAGGTCTCTGGTGTCTTAGCTGCGGAAAACTCGCGTTTCCTTGCTCTTTTCTGCGCGCCTGCGCCAGAGGCCAAGAAATGCGGGCGGGGCTCTGGAATTCGATTGCGATCCTGGTTAGAACCAACCCTGTCTCATGGACTATCTCCTGCGTTCTGCTCGTATCATCGATGTGCCGGAAGAGGGCGGCAGGCACATTGATTCTCAGTTGGATCTGCTCATCCGAGATGGGCTAATCGCCGACATCGGGAAAGGGCTGGCGGGTGGCAAGGGAGTGCGGGAGATTGACCTCTCGGATCAGCTCCTTCTGCCTGGACTGGTGGACTTGCATGTTCATTTGCGCGAGCCCGGGCATGAGTACAAAGAGGACATCGAGTCGGGTAGTCGGGCTGCGGCTGCCGGTGGCGTGACAAGCATGTGCTGCATGCCCAACACCAACCCAGTGAACGATTGCCGCGCGGTTACCGACCTCATGGTTCGCCGGGCAAAAGAAGCGGGGCTCGCCAGAGTTTTCCCCATAGGCGCAATCTCCAAGGGGCTGGAGGGCAAGAGTCTGGCCGAATTCGGCGAGATGCAAGAGGCAGGCATTGTCGCGGTGTCCGACGATGGTCGTCCGGTGATGGATGCTGGTCTGATGCGCCGGGCCTTGGAATACGGGAAAACCTTTGGCTTGCCAGTGGTTCAGCACGCAGAAGATTTGAGTCTGGCCGAAGGCGGAGTGGTGAATGAGGGTGAAGTGGCGACTCGAGCGGGGCTTCGTGGCCAACCTCCACAAGCGGAATCGATTATGGTAGCCCGGGATATTGAGCTAGTGGAATGGACAGGGGCCCAGTATCATGTTGCCCACGCCTCCACCGAGCGAAGTATGGCACTTGTCCGAGATGCTCGTCGCCGAGGATTGCCAGTGAGCTGTGAAGTCGCTCCACATCACTTTACCCTTACCGACATTGAGTGCGAGAACTACGATACCAACATGAAGGTTGCGCCGCCGCTCCGGGCAGAGAGTGACCGGCAGGCTCTCCTGGAGGCGATTGCGGACGGGACTGTGGACTGTATTGCTACCGATCATGCACCGCACTCTGGGATTGAAAAGGACGTTGAGTTTGACTGCGCCTCGTGCGGGATGCTGGGGCTAGAAACGATGCTCAGCCTCACGCTTGCCCTCGTCGAAGACAAGGTGATTTCATTGCAGCGAGCGGTTCGTCTCATGACTTCTGGTCCCTCCGAGTTATTCCGACTGGGCAATGGGATTGGCACTCTGGAGATAGGCAGGCCGGCAGACATTGTGGTTGTCGACCCGAATGCCCACTGGGTTGTCGATCGCAACCAGATGCAAAGCAAGTCGCAAAATACCCCTTTCCACGGGAGAAAGCTTCCCGGGAAAGTCCTCTTCACATTGCTCGGCGGAAAAGTCGTATTCGATAGCAAGGAGTATTGCCAGTGACCAGTCCTTCGATTTTAGTGCTTGAAAATGGCCGGGTGTTCCGTGGCCTCAGTGTCGGCCCTGTCCGCGAAAGCCTTGGTGAGGTGGTGTTCAATACCTCGCTCAGCGGGTATCAGGAGATACTCTCGGATCCTTCGTACGCCGGACAGATCGTCGTTATGACGGCGCCGCAAATCGGCAACACGGGAGTGAACCAAGAGGACATGGAAGCGGACACCCTGCCTTGTGCCGGTTTGGTAATGCGGCACTCAAGTCCTGTTGCATCCAGTTGGCGCAGCGAGTCCAGCTTGCCTGAGTTTCTTGAAACACACACCATACCGGCGATTGAGGGCATCGACACCCGCGCGCTAACCCGGGTTTTGCGTACCAAAGGATCAATGCGCGGGGCTATCTCTGCTGATGTGAATGATGTCGAGGGCGTTTTGGCTCGTGTTCGCGCGGCTCCGAGCATGGAAGGCCGTGATCTAGCGTCCGGAGTGAGTTGCAAAGAAGAATACTTATGGGATGAACCTCGGTGGATCCCGGAGGAAATGAAAGCGCAATTCCCACTTGCTCCCATCGAATTCGAGATTGTCGCCTACG
>JAESTW010000372.1 GCA_016763395.1 Kofleriaceae bacterium | reverse complement strand
TTGGGCGTGATTCCGCGATACACATACTCATTGATCACAGCGGCATCGCATTCAAGTATCTTGATCTCAGCGCCACGTCGCCACAAGCTGTGGATCTCTGAAAAAAACTCTATGAGAGTAGCCAAATTGACGCTGCCAGAAGTGTCAACTGCAACCACAAGGTTTCTTCTTCGTTGCACTCGTATTCCAGGGCTGGTCCCATATCGTTTGGATGGGCGGGCGAGAGTATTTCTTATATACGAACTGGAACTCGTTGCACCAAACATGCGTAGTACACGACGCCATGGGACTTGGGGGCGTCTAAACAGGAGCTGATCCAAGTACTCAATAAATGTAGTGGAAAGCCGCCCCCACCCCTTTTGTCTTGTACGCAACACCGAAGACTGCAAAAGGGAATGGATGTTTGTGTCCAATACGGAAAGAGTTGCAGACCCAAGATCGGCAAACTCAGGCCACGTTCCATGGTTTCCTGTTGGGTGTTTTCCCAACCATGCTTTCATGGTGCCTAGAGCCCCACTGGTTGGGTTATCCGGACATCCTCCATCGCCTTCATCAGTTGGCAGGCGACAATCACCACGAATACATTGAGAATAGACGGGTAGTAGCAGTCGGTAGTATTCTTCAGCGCTCTTATCTCTCCCCAGTCCGGGAAAATCCCGTATAGATACGCTGTTCGGTAGATCTCGTATTTCCATGAATTGGTTAACAACGAGATCGCAAGCCAACCCCCAAAGTGGGAGAAATGCGCAATCGGCTCCACGAAGTGGATGCCTGCAAGATAGGTGCAAGAGTTCATGGCACAAGGAAGCGAGTTGTTGATTCCGAGGCAGGCCACTCCACTCCGCTCCGACCTCCAAACGAATCAAATGCCCAAAGGGAGAAAGCCGAACTGCAAACGCCCTGTCGACAATAATCCGGACAGTCCCCATCAAAAGGTGCCCAAAGTAGGGCTGATCTACCAACAAGGTACGAGAGCATTCATCAATGCTCCGATGAATTTTCTCACGATTCAAAGTACACTTTCACGAGCTAAGCAGTAGGCTCGCTATCTTGGGATCCCTCAATAGCTTTTGTAGTCCGAGGTTCTTGGGCAAGCCCACAAAGTCTTGGGCCAAAGCTAAACGTATATCTTGGGGCAAAATGGGTGAGGCCAGTAGATAGGAAAGATTGGCAAGCTCCTCTTTGGTCAACACCTCGCTACGCGCCACCAGCTGATTGACAAGGCGGGTGAGGATTGTTGACAAGATATCGATGCGCTTGACACTCTGATCTACCAAGCGCCCTAACTTTTGGGAGAGAACCTCAAATTGGGTGGCATTGAGAATTTCTTCAGGTGAAATCAGGTCTTCTAGGTTTTGATTGATGAAGGAGAGAAAGGCCGACACTGTCGTTTTGTCCAGACAGGATTCTCCCAATATCGCCACCAGATCCATGTTTTTTTTAAGGTCCGAGATGTCAGAGATACTCTCAAAGAACTGAACCAAGCTGCGAGGCGTAGTTCTCGATCCGGTCACGATCTCTGGATAGGTCAGAACAAATGAAATACCACGAGAATCAATATTTTTCTTCTCGGCCCAGGCCGCCCAACGTTTCACGTCAAAACGCATGGTCACATGCATCATTCGAGTCAGCATCGCGTCGTCCATGGGAGTCACAGAATAATCCCCACCATCGGGATTGGCCGTTAGCACAATTTGCCAACGTGGTGGCAACTTCCAACTCGTGAGTTCGAAGTTTTGCAGTAGCTGCATCAGGCCACGAAGAATGCGATCGTCTGCACGATTGACATCATCGATCAGTAGAATTCCAGGTCCCTTAGTTCGAGGAACCCACTCAGGAGGGGCCATCTTCGTTGCCTCCCCCTGCCCCACCACAACTGGCATTCCCAGTATGTCCCCCATCTCCTCAAATTGTGCGGGGGCGATGCTGACAAATTGGCAGCCTCTTTCCTTTGCGGTGGCTTCGACCAGTTCTGTCTTGCCAATGCCATGACGACCCCAAATGCAAACAGGAGTTTTACGACGCCCTTTTGCTTCCAATCTCTCGTTTACGCTGAAAACGTGCTCTAGGACCCCTTTCACCTCATCAGAGGTGCAAGTGGTTCCATAGTAAATATAGTCAAAGGCTTCCTTTTCCATAGGCATTAACTGGGTGGTCCTCCGAACCTAGGTTCTTACGTCAACCCCACGTTTTTGTAGCGCGGTGGTAACCTCAGTAAAAGAATCTTTGTCCGCTACAGTTACCCATTGTAAATGAACACTCTCTAAAGCGGGCATTTCCACCAGCCACCGAGGCAAGGTTTTCATCGTGCATCTGCCTAGGTCAAGCAGTCGAAGTTTCTTTAGGGAACGAAAACTGTCCGGAAGACTCTCAAATTCGCGAAATCGAAATTGCAAGATCTGCAAATCCTGTAGCTCTCCGATATTTTCTGAAAGTCCCCATCGGTTTTCTCGGTCGGAAGTGTTTGAACTCAAATTCAGATTCTGGAGACTATTCAGCTTCAATACAATCGCGGGAAACTCCGCTAGTAGATTGTTTTGTAGGTCAAGCTCGAGGAGGTGAGTGAGTTGTACCAGGTCATCGGGAATCGAAGTGAGCCAATTGTCCCCCAATTCCAAAACCTCCAACTGAGAAAGCTTGAAAAGACCCTGGGGAAGCTTCTTTAGGTTGTTGTGCTTAAAACTATTGTGCTGTTCTTCTTTCGGTCCCAAGAGAAGCTGACGGAGCCCTACGAGTTCTTCCAACATCGGTATACGGTCCAACTCCATGCCGCGCAGATTGAGTTCATCGTTGGTCCGCATATGCTCTAGGGCCGCTAGAGCAACATCAGGATCTTTCTTGCCTGCAACCTGCAACAGGTAGCGAATTCCGTGTTCCGGGAGCATCAACGTGGCGAGCTTAGTCCCATCAATCGTCCCCTCTCCATCTTCTGCAATCTGTTTGATCCGCTTAGCCACTTTGGTCTCACTAGGTGTGTACAGTTTTGCCTTGCCCAGTCGGGTAATGGCCTGATGTACGTGAGGTGGCGCGATTGCATCGAACAAAGCCATTGCATCGCTCTGTACCTCTTTGTCATCAACCCGACCTTGGGCGACCAGTAGAAGTTCTTCCAGCAGATCGGATGGCGCACCACCGGATTTCATCATTTCGATCGCGAGTTTCACATTGTCTACGCTGCCGCTTAGCAACAACTTGGAGAGGGCAGAGGACACCTCTGTATTCGCTTCTGATTTTTCGACCAACGCAGGTTTTTGCTTCTCATCCAGAAAATCGAGAAGTTGTCTTTCTACGAATAGTACCAACCCCATTTTCAGGGGTTCTTCCCATGCTCTCTTGGGCCGCTCGCCGACAAGGACATGGGTCGTGTTGGGGCCCACCTTGTTTGTAATTGTTGCCTCATGGTTACACAGGCGTTCACGTAGAACGTCAATGTCGCTATTCAATTTTCCAAGTACTGCTACTTCAGCGTTTTCTATTGAAAGCGCTACTCTCGAATGCTTCTCTGCCAACACCAAGGAAGCAGCTCGCCGGACTTTGGCTAGTTTTGAGTCCAATGCTCGCAACAGCATCTCATTTGTTCCCAACTCACTCGCTGATTCTAGGTTGCCCAACAAGAGCGCAGCTCGCAATTGGCGCTCATCACCGACCAACCTTTCCTTTTGGGCCTCAGTCAAAAGCGTGTTGATTGCCCCTTCGGTGTATCCTTTTGGGTATCCAAAGCAGTAGAGTTTCACTAAATAGGGCAGCGCAAAAATTCGCTCTGAAATCTCCTTTGCGTTACCCAAAATCTCAATTGAGCGCAATGCATGCAGATCTGCAAGAAATCCTGGGAGCTTGATCGTTTTGATGTTTTCGACCTTCAAGGTTTCCAATTTGGTGAACGACGAGAAGGTAGCGGGAAGTTCGCTGACTCCATCGAGCTCAAGAGATCTCACCTTGTCCGGTGTCGCCAATGCTTCTTCAAAGTCCGTAAATGGTGTCTGTCGAACCACCACATCATGTAGGTGTTTTTCGAAGGTAGGTGTCGTTTGCCGAAGAGTTTGCTCGAAGACGGTTCCGCCCGAGTTGGAAGCATAGTTCGCCAGGCATCGCACTACCCCTTCTTTGGTATCTATGCCCGTGTAGTGATCTCTTTTTTCTTGCAAGATGCATACAGTTGCCGCCAAAGTCTTGGCAGCTTTTTTTCCAATATGATCCGAAAACCGAGACCGAATCGCTTGTGTCGTTTGGATGACTTCTTCGAGTGTCAACATGCGACAACACGCCGTCTCAATATTGACACTGCCAATGCCCAAAGGACCCCGGCTTTTCATGAATTGTCGGTAGTCATTGGGCAGGGAGAGACCCAGTACTTTCTCTACCTGGTCAAGCTCCTGGTCGCTCACGGACGCACCCCATTTTAATTGGTCCGCTACATCTTTCAACAAACTTTCCAGGAGCGACATTAAGGATAACAGTAGCATGGAGCCCAAAGACGACCAACTATGCTGAGCATTGAACAGTGGTTCTCGCTCGATTGGAGCTACTGCCAGGACTATGTCATCACAACATATTGTCTTCAGTTCTGCCTCCACCGGCGCCCGCGAATTACTAGCAGCGCCGCAAGATACGCCATCAGCAGGTAGACGAAACTATCACCGATGCGATTGTAGATGGTGTTCACGGAACGCTTGGGCAGCGATACCATTAGGATGCGGTGCGTGCTGCTGTTGCCGCTCAACTCACCGAGAACGCGGCCGTAGGCGTCGATACCAACTGACAAGCCCATGCGCGTAGAGCGAAGCAGGTTGTATCCGCCTTCAATGGCTCGGACACCAGCCATGTAAGAGTGTACTGGATCGATGCCCAACCAGTCCGACGATGGCAACACAACCAGGTCTAGATCCAGCCTCGCGTGCTGGCGACCAATTGCCGGAAAATCGTAGTCGTAGCATATAGCCCCGGAGGCTGTACCTGCGGCGGTCTGAGTTGAACGCATCGCACTTTCTCCGCGGACGGCGGGCTCTCCGGGAACTGGTCGGTGTTTTAGGTACTGGTGATCGAGGCTTCCGTCCGGGGTGATCCAAACAAATTTGTTTTCGAAGAGCAGAGGCGTGATCGTTAAGGGAACGACGTAGGCCATGACGAGATCGATTTGGTGCCGCTTCGCTAGTACACGACCGACTTCTACAGATGCTGCCTCATCTTCTGGACGTGTA
>JAESTW010000371.1 GCA_016763395.1 Kofleriaceae bacterium | reverse complement strand
GCGGACGCGACAGTAGCGGACGCGATGTAGCCCTGCCTTGCCGCCTCCGCCCCGCTGCGTGCATCAGGGCGTTGGAGACTGCTGCGTAACTACAGTCCAAAGAAGTAGGGAACCGCAAAAACCTTGGGGTCTATCCAGATTCCTTCAGCGGTGCGCCGCCGCAAATAGTCATTAAATTCGGCCATTGGCACGAGTACAACGGTGATATCCTCGGTTTCGTCACCACCGCCAGGACCGACCTTCTTGAGCTTCCGCGCAAGGTAGAGATTGATCGTCTCGTCGCTCATTCCGGGTGCGCTGGGAGTCTCGACAATCTCTCGCTGGTCCCCGGCTTCGTATCCCGTCTCTTCAATCAACTCTCGATGCGCTGCCAATGCTTTGGCTTCATCGCGCTGTCCGGGAATATCGCCAACCAGTCCGGCAGGGATTTCCAAGACGGTCTGGGAGTCAAGAGGAGCGCGAGGCTGCTCAACCAAAACAACTTGATCATCATCAGTGAAGGCGTAGAGCCCAACGACGC
This sequence comes from Kofleriaceae bacterium, assembly GCA_016763395.1. Taxonomy (GTDB): domain Bacteria; phylum Myxococcota_A; class Polyangia; order Haliangiales; family Haliangiaceae; genus NORP324. Next base: position 8,107 of record JAESTW010000371.1, on the reverse strand, counting down.
CGGAAGAATTGTTGCGTTCAACCCACTCCCACTTGCCCTTTTTTACAAGCCTGAGCCAATTACCTTCGCCTAGTGTTTCTTTATCCATTTTCGCTACCCTCTTCACGAACTGCTGAGTAGAGCAATTCAGAAATTGTATGAACCTTGAGAAAATCACCGGCCAACTCGAGGGAGCGCGGGTGACTATCGGTTGTCGCAATGGAGGAGAAAAGCCCGCTACCGCGCAAGCGCTCCAAGGCATCACCAGGAAAGACTCCGTGAGTTGTCACCGCTGACACATCGATAGCTCCGGCATCGCGGTACGCCTTTGCCGCGCCAAGAAGAGAGCTTCCTGTCCGGATCATATCGTCGTAAATTACGACTCGCTTGCCCTGAACATGCGCGCTGACGCCGACAACTTCCGTGTTGGCACCGTCTATTCGCCGCTTGTAGGCAAAGGCAGGAGTCACGCCTAGGTCGCCTGCGAGTCCTTCGACCCACTTTGCGCGTCCGGCGTCGGTACAAGCCAAGACAAAATCATCACCACCGAGTTCCGCAGCTAGGTCTGCAATGAGCGGCCTAGCGGACACGTGTACGGGCTGAACCGCTCCTTCGAAGTAGTGGGTGATTCCCTGAACGTGCAGGTCCAACAGAACTATTCTGTTACCCATGGCTGCCGGCGGAATTGCCGAGAACAAGGTTGCCCGAGTTTTGGCCGTCACCACTTCGCCTGAGCGCATTGGCCGCTCCATCGTCGAGTATCCAAAGAAAGGTAGAACCAACGTGAGCCGACGAGCGCCGTAGTACACAAGAGAGCACGCCAGGTCGTAGAGTTCGAGAGTATCGCTATCAGAAATACTGCCGCCCAAGAGCACCACATCTCGTCCACGGCAAGGAGTTAGGATTCTCCTGTAATGCTCACCGTCGGGAAAGTCTCGAGTTTCGACTTCACCGGCGCAGCATCCAGAAACGTCTCGATAGCGCTTCCCCAACTCGGCATAGCGCGCAGTGACGAAGAGTATTGAAGGCGCAGGCACTCCAGTAGTGTAGTATTGATGGCGATGAACGGCCAGAGTTCGGTGCTTGTCTCCTGGGGAGAATTTCTCTGGGATATGTTTCCAAGTGGCGCTTGCCTGGGTGGCGCACCGGCCAATGTCGCGCTTCACCTCGTGAAGTCAGGCCACGCCACTGCTCTCATCACACGCCTCGGTCGAGACGAGCTGGGTGACAAGGCAACCTTCGCACTCACGCAGGCCGGACTACATCCAGCGGGCTTGCAAGTTGACGAACAATTGCCGACAGGAAAAGTCGATATCACGCTCGTCCGTGGAGAGCCAAGTTACACTTTGCATCCAGGAGCGTGGCGGGAAATCCAGTGCGACGATGCTGCGGTGAAACTACTTGGTCAAGCTAGGGCATTTTGCTATGGCAGCCTGTCGCAAGAGAGTGAAACGGGACTCACAAGTTTCCGCCGGGCTCTACGCGCGCTTCCTGACAATGCTGTCCGATTTTTCGACCCAAACCTGCGTGGCGGACGCATCGCTCCAGCCCTTGTCCGAGAGCTCCTCGCTGCCGCTGATATTGTCAAGATAAACGATGATGAGGCGCAGGTTCTAGAGCGCTGCTATAAATGCGACAACGCGACTATTTGGCTATTGGAGGAGCTTCAGGTGAAGCTGGTCGCCCAAACTCACGGCGCGTCCGGTGCTACACTAACCACCGCAAACGAAGAAGTGCATCACGCAGGATTTGCAGCGGGCAATGGTAGCGAGGACGGTGGCGACAGTGTAGGTGCCGGTGATGCTTTCACCTCCATTCTCATACGTGCTGCGTTGGCAAACACCTCGCTCACGGACACGATTGTGGCAGCGAATCTCTACGCAAGTTTTGTTGCTGGACAACGCGGTGCAACGCCCATTCCCCCTGGGTCACTACTGAGAGAAATTCGGGAGCAGTTGGGGGAAGAGTTGGGGAAAGACACGCAGCCGTCAGGCTAAAGAACAGCAGTGTCAAAGAATCCCGCGCTTGATGTGCCGATCTACCTCCTAGTATTCAACACTTAGGTCCGACTGACTTCGGCACGAATGCTGCTGTTCCCCATGGTGATGACACTTGGATTGAAATTAGCTCCACTACCTCTTTTGGATAGTCGCTCCCGAATCTTGCTGGTCGAAGACAACGTCTACGTGGCAAAGTATATTCGCAAACGACTCATCATCGAGGGCTTCGAAGTTATAGAAGCGCGTAGCGGAGCTGAGGCACTTCAGTCCATACGCTCTGGCGTTCTGCCCGATCTCATTATTACAGATCTGGCGATGCCCAAGATGAATGGGCTGCAACTGATGAACGCAGTGCGTTCGATAGAAGAGGCCAAGAGTATCCCCGTGCTCGTTTTGTCCGGGACTGCAACTGTAGAGCAACGAGTGGAATGTCTCGACCACGGAGCGAGTGACTATTTATGCAAACCTATAGACGGTTCTGAGCTCGCCGCGCGGGTACGTGTGCATCTGCGCAACACCGAAGAATTGCGGCGCCTACGTCGTGAAGCTCGATTCGACCCGCTGACTGGAGTCCTCAACCGCCGCGGTGCAATCGAAGCGCTGCAGCGTGAATGTGACAGGGCTCGCCGGTCGGGTGGCGCCCTTACTATACTGCTAATCGACGCGGACAAGTTCAAAGGGGTCAACGATACCTACGGACATGCTGCTGGTGATCAAGTTCTAGTGGAACTCGCCGGTGCGCTAAAAGAGTGTTTGCGCATAACAGATATCGTCGGACGAATCGGAGGCGATGAATTTATTATCGCTCTCCCCAATGTACAACAGCCACTTGCTGCTTCTATCAAAAAACGCCTGCGAAAGCGTGTTGCGGCTAACATCGTGCCAGGTAGTGAAAGCCAAACGGTCAGTATTTCAATCGGGCTGGTTGTTGACGACGAAGGACAGATTGGCCTGGAGCAGCTTTTTGATATGGCGGACAAGGCCATGTACTTGGATAAAGGCCGCGGACAGCGAAAGCTGAAGGCAGTTAGCGAGCAGGCAGTAGCGGCTCAGGAATTTCAACTTTAAAGTAGAGCAGCAACCACTTTTCAGCCCGTTTGATGAACTTGAAGGAGCCTTTCGTTTTCGCCTTCTCAAATTGTAAGAGCAAGACCAAATGCGCTCGATCTTTGTCCTGATTTTGTCCGGTTTCAAACGTCTTGATGATGTTTTGGAAGCTCCCCAGCTCATTTACGAAGCGTGACGTCAACTTGCTAAAGCTCTCGCTGGTCTTAGACTCGCGAAAGGGTTTGGCTGAACGAGCATGCACCGATTCGGAACGGCCTTCCGAGATGTCGACCAGCATTTCCTCAACGAGTATAGTGACTTCTTTTGGTGCTTTGAGCCGCTCTGCTTCGGAATCGATCTCAGCTCCCTTGTCCTGTAATTCTTCGGGAATCATGATTTCAAAGCCCAGCAGTTGCCACTGTTTCTCCTTGTTTCGCAGATAGCTAAACTCCGCCCAAGTGGTCGCTAGTTCAAAACGAAGGGTGTATTCGACTCGGACCGTCTTGCCGCGAATGGACCCTGTGGTTTCGATCTTCTCGACATCTTCAATGCCCTGAAACGTACCCAAGGTCTTGGTAATTCTGTCCGCGCGGTCGACAAAGGAGTCAACACCACCAGTTTCTTGAAGCGAGAACGAAGCTGCCTCGTACACTTCGCCTGCCGACTCCGGCCCTCCGGTCAACGCGATTAAAATCGCACCACTCTCGCGAGAAAATCCGTTCTTGTGCTCAAAATAGCCCCGATACGCCAATACTGAGAGTACCAACCCCGAGAGCAAAAGCCCCCAGAGCATCCACCAGGGCCATCTTCGTTTCATTTGTTTTTTTTGGCAGAAGATGGGCTTTGTGTAGTGCCGACCGTACTAGCCAGTCCAAGAACAAAGCGAGCTACGAGATTCTCAGCCGTACTCAGCCGATATTCCGCGTTGGACCGCAAATCATCAATCGGCGTAATCGATGCTCGAACCACTTCTTTGGCAATTGCCGCTGTCTCGGGTCCTGGCTTTTGTCCGACAATTGCCTTCTCGACTTCATAGAGCCGTATTGTCCGGTCTGCGACTGCACCCAGACTGATTTTGGCGCTGGCGATTTTCCCGTCTTGGACGCTTCCCACCGCTGCAATCATCAATTTTGAAATCGACTGCGCACGGCGAGTTCCCACCTTGCGCCAATAATGAAACGCCCCTTCGGGCTGGGCTGGCAAGAGAATGGCGACAATCAACTCATCTTCTGCCATGTCGACTTTTCGATAGCCTCTAAGAAACTCTCGGTATGGAACTGTCCGCTTGCCGCGTGTGCTTGCAAGTTCAAGCTGCGCATCTAAGGCCATCAGTGCGGGCAGCGAATCCCCCACTGGTGAGGACGTTGCGATATTGCCCCCCAGGGTACCTCTCGCCTGAATCTGAGCCGCACCGATTTCTCGACATGCTTTGTGCAGAAGCGCGAACCTTGTGGCAATAGCCTCACTATCGAGAATCTTGCTGTAGCTGGTTGTAGCTCCAATTCGCAAACCGCCACCGGCCACTTCTTCGATCCCAGAAAGCTCGGACACGGACATCAAATCGATCATTCCAAGAAGAGGCAAGCGATCTTTACTCGCTACTAGAAGGTCGGTACCTCCGGCCAAGAGCTGATACTCAAGATGGGCTGCGCGTTCTTCTAGCGCTTGCGCGAGCGAGCGAGGTTGCAAGAAATCGCTCATGAATCAGCTCCCTCTTGGGCAGATACCACCGCATCGACAATGGCCTGATAGCCGGTGCAACGGCAGATATTCCCGGACATAAGCTCTCGCAGTCTCTCCTTGCTCGCATTGGGCTCCTTCTCCAGTGCCCACTTGGCACACAGAGCAACACCGGGAGTGCAGATACCACACTGAGCGCCGCCAAAATCGATGAGTGCCTGCTGTATCACGTGAAGGGTTTGACCATCGGCCATGCCCTCAATCGTCGTCAGAGACTTTCCGTTCACCTGTCCGACAGCTATCAGGCAAGAATTTACCACTTCTCCTTCTAAAAGCACTGTACAAGCGCCGCACTCGCCTTCACCGCACCCTTCTTTGGTGCCAAAGAGCGCAAACTCGTCTCGCAAGACATCGAGTAGTCGCCTGTGTCCCGCCGTTTCAACTTGGCGTTTTTCGCCGTTGATAGTTACTTCAATTTTCACGATACAGACCTCAGAGCGCGCCCGATTGCCTCGGGCGTTAATGGTAGGGTGTCAAAACTCGATGCGCTGGCAAGCTCGCCTAGGGCATCTTCAACAGCATTTACGACGGCCGCACAAGGGCCATCCATCGGAATTTCACCAACGCCTTTGGCGCCATGCGGTCCAAAGTCAAATGCCTCTTCGACCAGAATTGTGGTCATCTCAGGAGCATCAGAAAATGTCGGAATAATACAATTGGTCATGCGGTCGTTTTGTACCTTACCGCCTTTGTAGATGACCTCTTCCCACAGTGCCCAGCCTAGGGACTGCAAGGTGCCGCCCTCGATTTGCCCCTTTACAATAGTCGGGTTAATGGCCTTGCCCAGATCCACCGCGTGAACACAGCGATCAATGGTAACTTCTGCGGTGTCTAGGTCAACGCTGACGTCAATCAGACATGCAGCCCAGCCGTAACATGGATAGGCAGAGCCAGTATAGGTCTCATCATCCCACTCAATGCCCTCGGGTGGCTTGTACTGGGAGGTGATCGCGACTTCGCCCTCTTCTCGGGCCATTGCCGCACCGGCTTCGCGCAAACCCATGCCCTGCATTCCCTTGTCCGCCGCCCAGGCTTCGATTTTTTCGCGCAGAGCAACGCTGGCTTCGTGTACCACCTTGCCAACCACCATCGTTGTCCGAGAAGCGACCGTTGGGCCGCTGTCGGGCACCTTATTTGTGGCCGGAACAACAACCTCGATTGCGTCTACTTCAACCCCGAGCGCGGTTGCGCTAATCTGTGAGAACATCGTTCGGACGCCTTGGCCGATGTCAGTAGAACTTGAACGTACTTCGAATTGCCCCGAGGCACTTAGTGCAACCGTGGCACGTCCGGCCAAACGGGCTTCACCGCTGCCAGTAAATCCCGCTCCATGAAAATAGAAAGCGAGTCCGCGGCCCCGGCGAATCGATGCCCCTGCCGAATCATCTATCCGAGTATCCAACGCTTTGGCATCATGCTCTTTCACCGCTGCCATCACCTCGATACTTCCAACCGAGCCTTTGAGAAGTTGCGAGGTCGAGGTGGTGTCGCCTTCGACCAACATGCATTTCTCACGCAAGGCAAACTGGCTCATGCCCAGCGCCTTAGCCGCTTTCTGCATCTGTCGCTCGTAGGCAAAGGTTGTCTGAGGCGCGCCAAATCCGCGAAATGCGCCATGCGGTGGTGTATTGGTAGCGACAGCACGTCCGCGAACTCGAGTGTTGGCACAGCGGTAAGGCCCGGCAGCATGCAAGACACCCCGCGACAACACAACCGGAGTAAGCGTTAGATACGCTCCGCCATCAAAGACCACGTCGATATCAATGGCGACAATGTTGCCCGCTTCGTCAAATCCCATTCGATGTTTAACCACCGAAGGATGCCGCTTGGTAGTTGCTGCAATATCTTCATCCCGCTCATAAATGAGCTTGACTGGAACCCCGGCCTTTTTGGCGAGCAGTGCAGCATGTCCGGCGATCATCGAAGGATACTCTTCTTTGCCACCAAAACCGCCGCCGGTAACCGCTTGCTCCACAACTAGAGCATCATCGGTGATGTCCAGAAGAGTTCTCATCGCCTTCTGGACATAGAAGGGGCACTGCATTGAGCCAATGATATGGCAGTTCTCACCATCCCAGCGGGAAATCATGCCTTGTGTCTCAATGTACATCTGTTCTTGCGCGCCTGTCCGGTAGGTACCCTCGACAACGTGGGCGCAACTGGCGAGCAGAGTGTCGATATCTTCGTCGCCTTTTTCGATCAAAAAGCTCTTAAAGATATTGTCGTCCCCGTAAATCTTTACCTCGGCCTTTAACGCCTCGTCCGGGGTCACCGCCGCGGCGAGTTCTTCCACTTCGATCTCCAAAGCGCCAAGGGCAGCCAACGCACGAGCTCGAGTGGGAGCCGCGACGAGCGCCACAGCTTCGTCCATATGCCGAATGTGATTGCCCACGGAAACCAGCGCCGGCTGATCCTCTTCCATCAGTAAGATGGTGTTGCGTCCGGGAATGTCCGCTGCCGTAACTACGACAATGTCACTCCAGTCAAAGGCCGTCTCACCGGAGCCAGCACCTTTGACAATCGCCTTCAACACACCATGCGCCACTTCCGAGCGCTTGGTCATACCGTGCCACATGCCCGGATAACTTAGATCGTCGACGTACTGAGCCGAACCGTTAACCTTGGCAACGCCATCAACCCTGCCGATGTCTTGCCCCACGCTAAAGAGCTTTTTGTTTTCAACCACCTACTGTTTTTACTACAATATTGACCTGGTCGAAACCCGCAAGGGACCCAGCATCCGGTAACAAAACGGGCTTTCCCCCTGTGATAGTGTCTCAAAATGCATTTAGGGCAAACAGGGACAGCTTTGCTACTTCTCGGTTTCATCAGCAGCTGCAACAGCAAATCACAAGACGCGTCGAAAGGTTCGTTGGGCGAGCAAGTATCGGGCGAGCAAAATGGGAAAAAGGAGCCAGTAAAACCGCTGCCCGAAGTAAAGGAAATCCCTAGAGATGCGGCGCCGCCGCCCGTACAAATTCAATCCTTCGAATCAACTTCGCTTCAGCAAGCCGTAGTAGATCTGGGCAAGCTAGAAGTGCTGACCATTGCCCACTTTCGACAAGCCTTTCCCAATCAAGAAATCTGGGTCGGTGCAGAGGAACTCTCATCGGACAATTTTGAAGAAAACGCGAGCTTGAGCATTAGCGGGCTAAGCTTGTCCCTCTACATGAAAAACTTTCAGCTGAACCAGGCTGGCCTCAGTGATTCTTCGGAGCGCGGCATCACAGGTATCAAGGTAGGCAACAGATTTAAGAAGGTTTTCCAAAACGAACAACTTGAATGTTTCTATGACTACTACGAGGCAGGTACTCTCTCTTGCTACCTACCGGACAATTGGC
>JAESTW010000370.1 GCA_016763395.1 Kofleriaceae bacterium | reverse complement strand
TGTCAGATCATTGAGGCAAGAGCAAGATGGTTTGTTAAATTGAACACCTCGCCCCCTAAATTAGAACTCTGCGTCTCTTAATTCTGAAGTGAAGGCGACGTTTACTGCGCGATCTTTCCGAGATGGTTGATTCGCTCGGCCGACGAAGTGACTCAATCGTACTTCTGAAAGACTTGAATCCCCACATGCTTAAGGGTGGCGCCGTCTGCCTCAAAGTCTAGTAGAAAGGCAGCAAAGGGCCCCGACTCTTGAGAGAGACCATGGGAGGCCTGGTTCGCTATCGATTTGCCATACACGTTAAAAAACAGTGTAGCGGCTTTTGTTGCTTTGGTTGCCGGTAGTTTGATCCAGCGAACTTCGAAGGAAGATACGGCGGGCTTTGTATTGGCGTTGCCATAGATCGCCACTTGGGTGTTGCGCAGGCAAAATCGGTAGCCCTTCACATCAACGTCTTGGTTTGGACTCAGATTGAGCAAGTGCTGTGAACGCAAAACGTGGCCGCTGGCCGAAGTGCCGAACATCCGTTTTCCACGGTACTTGGGAGAGAAGGCGATTTCGGCTTGGATTGTCCCTTCGTCGAGACTCGCAATACATGGCGCGCTTACCAGTGCCATCGTGCCTACCAAGGTCTTGCCGAGGTCCACCATCTGCCATGAATCTACAACCTGATTGATCTTCGTAACCTTGCCCTGCATCGCGCAGGTAATTTGCCCGTCGATGGTTGGCTGCGCCCATTGGTAGTTCGACTTTCGAGATAAAGCCTTCTTCAGCGCGCTGGGTGAACGGATGACCTTGACGTCCGATAGTGTGACGTAAGCGCGCTGGGGATGTGTAAATTTTGAGGCGTGACCTTCTGTGGAAAACGACCATTGTAGAGCGAAGACCACGGTGACTACAAAAAATGCCTTTATTGCAACCTTACACATCAATTGAAATACTCTAGCATGCTGACGACCAAGGACGGACATGCTGACGACCAAGGACGGAAAAGGCAATCGCCGGATCTTGCCGCACTAACGTCGTTGACCGAATCGAGAGACGGCCCGAAACGGCGAAAGAGCCACCTCGACAGGACTCTTTGGTCGATATTCAGCTTTGAGCCCCCTACTCCCCAGCTCAGTCACCCCTTGGAACAGCGAATCACCAAGGTTTCCTTCTTGACGCTGGCTTTGCAATCTTGCGATGCATCAGTAAAGAAGAGGCGAAAGTGCAAGCCCCCTAGGCGCTCTCGCATCCACGCTCTGCGAACCTGTGGATGCTTGGGGGAAACGCTGTCAATGAAGCCACTCTTGGGTTTTGCGTAGGGTAAATTGACGGCAATGCCTGGTGGGTCCGCCAAACGATAGCTGTTAAATCGCTCGTCAGTTCCGCGCAATGGCAGGCGAAAGACCAATTCTTCGCCATCGGTGATTTTTAGACCGTGAATGGTCTCACTGGTGTTTTTCGCAGAGAGCGTCCGCGTACTATCAGCAGCACGTGGTGTTTTTTCCTCTGACTTAGTTGGTACTTTCTCCTGCGATTGCGCGGGCTCCGCAACTTTCTCTTCAATTACTGGCGCTACTTTTCCGTGCTCACTCACCTGGTTTTTTTCCTCGATAGGCCCAGTGGCAATTGCCTCTACCGGCTCAAACTCAACGCCTTCTAGCAGCGCCAACACTTCATCCGACTGCCCCCGGGTCTCGACGATTGCCGCCTTGGCATCATCTCCCTCGCCGTAGAGACCAAAGGCCAGTGCTCCACCAACCACAAACACAATAGCTGCCATTAAGGGCCACAGAGGTCGTCTCTCGCCACTTGGTGTTTCGCCGTATTCATCATCGTGCCAGTCCGAATACTCGTCGTCGTCTTCATCTTCATCGTCCGAAGGCAGCTCAATCGATCCGGCATTCCACTCCTCGGCATCGACCTTTTCGCTGAGAATCGGCGTCTCACTGGACTCAGCGATAGGCGATTCAGTGCTAGGCGACGAATTACTCCACTCGTCATCATCGGACAAATTCGTCTCGGCCAAATTCGCTTCAAACACACTCGTGGTCTTGACGGTATCCTCTGGCCCAACATACTGAGGTCCTTCTACCGCGGCATGCCCCGAAATTGCCGATAGCCCCGCGCTTTTCTCAACCTGCGCAAGCGCGTCGGGTACCTGTAATTCATCATGTCCGATGGAGTCCAACTCTATTTCAACTTGCAATCGTGGCACATTCGTATCCTCGTCATGATGGATTTCAACGCCAATAATTCGCCCTCGATGGGACTCATCCTCATTGTCGATGAAAGAGAAATCAACTCTCGAATCCTGGCTGAGAAAGGGCAAGGGAGCTCGAATAAAGATACCTTGGTCTGTCAACTTCGCACATGCCCGTATGGCCCCGCCCATACCGGTTAGTTGCATTCGGACAGGGTAGCTCGTCTCTTTTTTAGCTCCGACAATTTCTGAGAGCTGGCCCGATTCCTCGTCACTGAGATCGACAAATTCAATGCCCATGCCCACCGGCCGATGCGCATCGCTATTTCGCTGCTCTCGCAGCCAAGCCACTCGTCCGCGGACCTGCAAGGCATCATTGCCGATGCCCACAGGCAGGTTGCAAATCAGCTCGGTCCCAATCGCCAGGCTCTCCGTAGTGTCCACAAACATGCCGCCTTGGCTGACGTTGATGGAACTCACCGAAAGAGCTTGCTCACGGCCCACATCGTAGACCCCCACAGGCACTTGATATGTGATACGGGGGGTACGTCTATCCCAAACACTTGTCATTGCATCTACGAAAACACGCTTCGATGCTGGGGTCCAAAAATCGGCCGTTTTGGCCATATACATGGGCTACTTATGCAACTAGATGTAGAACCTGCTTGCCTTGACCTACGTCTAGGACACTATTGAAATCGCAGATTGTCAAGGTACCAGCCCGGAGCTGTCCCGGACATGCTTTGAGTCTGATCGGTTGTTTGCGAAGAGACACCAGCAGCATAGAGAAAGCGGATTTGGAAACTCACAGTTGCCAGGGAAAACGGCACCGTAAAACTCTCAGTCACCCAGCCGCCACTGGTCCCCACAAAGCCGGGCTGTCCGTCGACGTAAAAGTTGTCTTGTTCCACGCAGGCGTAGGAACTGCCGAGATTTGGATTGATATCAATGGTTCCTGGGTAGTTGAGATTCACCCGTTGCCAAGTGCTACCATCGCCGCTTATCTCGATGATTCCACCATCGAAGCGCTGACCGCCATTGGCTTGCCCGAACCAAAATGAGTAGTTGTGTTCCAGAAGAATTCGGGGCTCGATTTCACGGGAACCACAGGCGCTCAAATCAATTTGCGGAGAAACCAAGTACGCCCGCTGACACTGTATGTAGTTGCCGCTCAAGTTGGTTCCCCAGCATTCATTCCCCGATGGGCAGATCGTGGTCCCCGAAGCCGGACCTTGCTCCCAGTGATCGAAGGTCCAGCCACTTTCCCCGATGACTTCACTTTGCTTGCCGTGAACAAAGCCCTGGGCGCTTCCCTCAAAATCAAAACGAAGCGTCTCTAGCGCGGCCGCACAAAGGGCTTGTCCAACATTGGCATCGGCAGCTGCGTCTACCAAAATCGCAGCGTCGATTGGACGTTGCCCAGCGGCATCCGGATCAACTGCTTCGAAGCCCTGGGCACAGCCAGCAGCCGCTACTACAATAAGACCGAATCGCATCGAGTAGACTATAGCACCATGACAACATCGACATCCATTGTGGCTTTCATGCTACCGCCAATTCCATGGAGCTAATTTTACTCATCGCCGGACTGGGCTTCCTGGTGAGCATCGCTTCTGGCATGTTGGGAATCGGAGGCGGGATACTCATGGCCCCTGCGCTCCTCTACTTACCAAGCCTTTTGGGACTCGAAGACATGCCGATGCACACAATCGCCGGCCTGACAATAACCCAGAGTGTTGCCGCTTCCGCTGTCGCGAGCATTCAACACAGACGTCGAGGATATGTCGATACCTCGCTAGTCCTGTGGATGGCCGTGCCTCTTGCCCTAGCTTCACTCGCCGGGGGGCTGGCCTCGCCCTGGGCGTCTGCACAGCTTCTGAAGATCCTATTTGCAGTCATGGCCCTGGTTGGAGCTGGGCTGATGAGCCTGCCGCCCGGCGACGAGGAAGAGGGCCCAAAGGCCAATAGGGCACTCGTTGTATGCATTGCGCTGATCGTAGGCGCCATGGGCGGTGCCGTCGGACAGGGGGGCTCTTTTTTGCTTATCCCTCTGATGATTCACTTGCTCCGAGTTCCGACAAGGATCGCTATCGGCAGCAATCTAGGCATCGTATTGCTCGGTTCCACAGCTGGCTTTACAGGCAAGCTGGCAACCGGACAATTGCAGTGGTCTCTGGCAACCGGACTGGTGGCCGGCGCGGTGTTGGGAGCTTGGGTGGGCAGCCGAGTGGGCCACTCCTTTGCCCCGGACAAATTGCGAAAGATCCTAGGCGCTGTCGTTGCGCTTGGCGCCATCGCTATCGCCGCAGACGCACTTCGGTGACCTAATAGTCAAAATGCCGAGAGATTCGCATAATCGATCCGTCGCCGGTGTTGTTCCAATACACGGCCTTGAAGGAGACCGCAATCTCACTCGGGTGCGCTTGTCCGGTTGCCATGACGTCAACATCCTCGTGGCCGACTTTCAGGACGCGCTTTATTCCTCCATCCCATTGGGTAGAAAAGTACAGGTAGTATCGGTCCTGCGCCAAGGCGAGAAGGGATGGTTGCGACGTAGCCAATATGTCAACGGTATCGGTGGTAGCACTGTATCGCAGTATTGTCCGGGTTTCGCCGCTGTACCAATATACGCCATTTTCATCTGCGACAAGTGCTGCCGACGAGTTCCGGCGAGAGGCGTCGAGAGGCGGTCCCGACGATAAATTTCCATTCACTCCCTGAGCAATCTGCTCTGACGTACTGTCTTCGTGCAACGCTGAGCGATACACTGCTCCATCGTCGGTTCCCCAATACGCAACTGAGTTGGTCACGGCCAAGGAAATTGGTTTGCCCTTAGCGCACGCAATACCCTGTGATTTGTTCCCCGCTTTGTCAATACGAAAAAGACAGCCATCGCGATTCATCCAGTACACCCAATACTCTGTGTCCGCGATAACTTGCGGAACCTCCCCAATCTCAGCAAAGTCATAGGACTCTCCAGTTTTCCATGAGGTATGAAATAGGTGCCCACTGGTTCCCCAGTACGAGCCTACTGCATCGCTAGTGCCATTCAACATCGACGCCTCGAACGCTA
>JAESTW010000369.1 GCA_016763395.1 Kofleriaceae bacterium | reverse complement strand
GGTACAGTTACCGGGGAGAAAAACTCGGACATGGTCGAGAGAAGGCGATGTTGAGCTTGGTTGAGAAACCAGAGCTGGCGACAGAGCTAAAGGGGCTGCTATTGCAACACGTTCAGGACAAACTAGCGGGTAAGATTTCGGGTCCGAGCAACGGAGTACTCTCATGAGCGAGATTGCGGTCGCCGACGAAAACAGCCTCTACGGTGAATTGCAGGAGCTCTTTACTCGGCATCTGCGAAGCCGCGTCATGCTCAAGGATGTCATCCGTGCGGAACATGAAATTCTGTCCGAGATCGTAGAGATGATGCAGAGGGTGCCGGCTGGGACTCGAACCGCAATGGTCGGGCGTTGTGTCGATACGGCAGCCCGGGAGCTGGTTCACAACCCTAGTTAGGAGGTCTGGGTGTTACGTGTACTGAACACCCATATGCTTCACAAGCGTCTACACCAGGTTCCTCGGAGGTTGGTGTTACATGTCCCAGACTACGACATTGTCAACGCTGCAGTTGGCCGAGGAGTGGTCGAAGGCAATTCCATTGCCGGCGTATAAGGAGTTCGTGTTTGCTGGTCCGGCAACGAAGAGTTGTTCCATCGGCGCAGCGCTATAAGGACAGCAAAGAGGGGAAGAAGAGGATGAACTCGCATTGAAGACATCAGTAACGCATCTCCAGCTTAACTTGGCTGTGATACAATCTCCGATACCGGGTTTTCTATGTCTGAAGTCTCATGCAGAGCGTATAATTTCTTGCTCCGAGGGGAGAAAGAGGGGGTTCTTAGCATCGAGCGCTGTCTTCACGGTATCCCCGTCACACGTGAATTTTTGGCGAATCCCAGCAATCGTATGTCATGGGATATGTGGGTGAGCATTACCGAAAGAATCGAAGCGCAGCTGGGATCGCGCCAGGCACTTATTGATGCTGGGCGGTTTTCTGTGCACGAAAGCTATGGGGGAAAACGCTTCACCCGATCGATGATGAAGCTTGTCGCTGAGCCTGCTGATATCTACCGGCTGGTTTGGCGCTTCTCGATTCCCAATAACTACCGTTGTATCGAAACTGAGTATAAGAAGTTGTCTAAAGATATGCTGCAGCTCAAAGCGCGTATCAAACCCGGGTATCAAGATTGTGAAAGCTGGTTTTTGACCGCAATCGGGGCGTTGCCCTTAATACCAACGGTCCTGGACCGAGACGAAGCAGTGATAGTCAAGAGCGATATTACGCCTCGAAATATGGAGGTGCTCATCAAGGTGCCAGTCTCGAATCGCTTCTTTTCTCGGACACGGCGAGTTGTCGAGATGATGTGGTCGCCGTCTGCTCTAATCGGGGAGCTAGAGTTTCAACAACAGCAGATGTCGGACAGCTACGACTCGATGCAGAAAAACGAAGCCGAGTTTCGTCGTGCATTTGAGGCGTTGCCCATTTTGGTTGCCTTTCATCGGGACGGATTTGTTGTGTATGCAAATCCCGCTATGTGCAGGTCTCTTGGCTATGAAAAGGGAGGCATGATTGGTGTTGCATTGTCGGACATGCTGGGAAGTGCGGGCTCAACGCAGCTCGCAGTCGCAGACAAGGATTCACTGCTACTACTAACGCTGCAAGGGAGGGATGGTCGGGACATACGCGTAGAGGCTCGAGTCGAAGAAGATGTAGTCCAAGGAGGTAAATCTTGCGCTGCAATTTATGCGACTGACGTGTCAGACAGGGAGCAGGCTCGAGGCACTGTTGAGGCGCTGCTTCGGTCCTCGAGGGATTTAATCCTTCGCATTGATTCGTCCGGCGCTGTTCTCGATATGCAAGGTGGCAACGGGTTTGTACTGAATACATCAACGCGCGATAGGGACTCGGAGAATGTGGCCAATGTATTGGCTCGTATTCCAGGAGTTACAACGGAGGTCGCAGACTGGGGGTGGAGTGCTATTCGTCGGGCAATGCTCAAATCTGAGAGAATATCTCAATCTCTTGTTGCGGGCGAAGAACGTTTTTTCGACTGTCAACTCTTACCGGATATCGACGGCACTGCTCTGCTGACAATTCGCGATGTGAGCGATCTTCGAAACCACGAACGCGACCTCGCTCAGGCGGACAGACTCATCTCACTGGGAACCTTGGTCGCTGGAGTTGGCCATGAGATCAACAATCCACTGGCGTATATTCTGGGGAATGCAGAGTACTTGGAAGAAGAGTTTGCCGCTGGGGATTCAATCAGCCCTAAGGATGTTGCCGAGGCTCTTGGAGAGATTGTAGAAGGAGCCGAGCGAATTTCTAAAATCGTATCGAGCTTGCGTGGATTTAGCCGTGTTGAACACACCAAGATCGAGCCAGTGGATGTGGAGGCGGTGATTGAGAGGGCGGTTCGAATCGCTTCTCCCCAACTGGGGCCCGGTGTTTCCCTTGTTCGTGAGTATCAGGGGCCTCCGCCGGCACTCGCAGATACTTCGCAGTTGGAGCAAGTTGTATTGAACCTGTTAGTGAACGCGGTCCAAGCCAAACAGGAAGCACAGACGTTGACAATTACACTGTCCACTCAAATTGAAGGGGCCAATACACTGATAGTCGTCACGGACAACGGAAGTGGGATTTCACCTACCGAGCTTGTGCGGGTTTTTGATGCGTTCTACACAACAAAAAAAGTCGGCGAAGGAACCGGACTCGGTCTTTCGATTGCTCACAGAATAATCGAGAGTGCCGGGGGAGTCCTCAGCGTCACTAGTGAACTCGGGCGAGGCAGCTCATTTGTTGTGTCGCTGCCAAGTGCGTGTGTTCGGTAGATCGAAAATTCTTGAGTTGGGGGTATATAGTTACTGCGCAACTGACCGATATCCGCAATACAATGGGAAGAATTTCGATAGTTGCGTTGCTTTGCATGGGCGTTGGTTGTTCAGAATTACCGGCAGTCGAATTGGCGACCGCACCCGCGGAAGGCTTGGTTCGAGGAGTGGTTCGTAATGAGCAGGGCTGGGAACTTGAAGGGTTACAGGTTCTTGCGCTCTCCGAAGAGGGGCGCGGCTCACGCATTGGCATGACTGACTCGAAGGGCTTGTATTTTATCCACGGGCTCAGTGATGGCACATATCTTTTGCGTGTTTCTCGGGGAAACCAGGTTGTGGCGGAGCGGAAACTCCGAGTTCAGACGGATTCAGCGATCGACACACACTTTATCATTCCCGTCCGCTATCTCGACAGGCCCGATCAGCGCGGTGGTCCGATCGTCAAACGCCATTTTGTGACCCAAAGCACGCCCCTATAACGAAAACAGCCAAGGCGAATGGCCCTGGCTGCAGATAACGAATCAGTTTTTAGCTGAGGCTATGGGCAAGTTTTGCCGCAGATGGAGTCAACTTCGCCAACGCATCGGCTATCCCATTCGTTGTTGCAACAAAAGACATCCTGACCATCTGCGCAAATTTGTGCGACGCACTCATCGTTACAGGCAGGATCTAGTTTTACGCCTGTCTCACAAATGCTGTGAGCACAGTCAATGCTTGGCTCCGGCTCCGGATCAGGCTCTGGAATCGCTACTCGAGGAGTGACAGCAACGAAATTCGCTCCAACAGTACACTCGACTGGATGTAAACGAGACCCTGCTGCTACGGACAGGTTGTCCGAAGGCATCGTCTGAGGGAATTCGAAGACTTTGAGGTTGCTCGCGATGCTTCTGTTGAGAGAAGTGATTTGAAGTGCGTTTTCGACCATTGTTTTGGAGTCGAGAGCATCACAGGCATCAAAGAAGACCTTGACCGTGTCGGAGTGTCCAGCCTCTGTAAGTAAGTTGTTACGAAGTTCTGCGCCAGGAGAACCCGCTGCTTGAGTAGCTAGGTTGGCAAGGAATCCATCTCTGATTTTTTCGGGAGTAAAGTTGTCCGAAGAAAGTACAGGCGCAAATTCGAGAAGATCACACCGGTCATCAGAGAATATCGGACGGGTAAAGTCGACGAGTAAGACATCCTTGATGAATTCATCATCGAGAATGCCCGCATCCTTAAGCTTGTCGACGTAGACGTTGTCGATGTTGGAGCGTTCGATGAAGACGTAGTCAAAGACGGTGTCAATTGCGTTTGGTACGCCCGGAATGCCAGCCAGGGTCTGACCGTTGGCTTTGATTGCTGCATCATAGTCCGAGAACTCGATGCTGATACTGCCAAAGCTTTTCAGATGTGGATCCAGGAGTGAGTCAGCGGAAATACGACTCATCTCGCTACCACCTTCTCCGCCGATCACTGGGCTTTTGAAATCAGAACCGTTGTCGACGTTTACTTCGACCGTACAGAAGAGTGGACGGAGGGTTTCTTTGAGACCTGCTGTTGATCTCAGTGTGGCTAGTCGGGAGTCGTTCCATACTTTGTTGGCGCGCTTTACCAAGCCCTCGAATTCGGAACCGCTCGCTTTACTGCCTAGATCGGCATGAGC
>JAESTW010000368.1 GCA_016763395.1 Kofleriaceae bacterium | reverse complement strand
TTGCTTCCCGCTAGCCAGCGTTGGGCAGGCGGGGTTGTGACATATCAAGCTCTTTGCAGAGCTCGTCGAGAAGCTCTTGCTTTGGGCCACTCCAACGCAGATCGTCGAGGGACTCGGCCAGGGGCACATCGAGACGCAGAGTCGCCAGTTTTTTGTAGAGCATTGCGTCTTCTCTGTTTTCGCTCAGAACGATCGCCAGGTTTTTTGCGCCTCGGACTTTGAGGGGCCACTCGCTGTCGTCGTCGGGAATGTTCTCAATGGTCTTGTAGTGAGCCAGAACCGTCGCGGAGGATTTGGCACCCCAGCGCGCGAGTCCGGGGATGCCGTCGGCCTTGTCACCGACGAGTGCCAGGTAGTCGGGGATTGAAGTGGGATCGATGCCAAACTTCTCCACAACCGCCGCGGTGTCGTACTCCCGTTTGCGGATGCGATCGACGGAGATGACTTTGGAACCTATGACCTGGCATAGATCTTTGTCCGGTGAGAGAACCTGTACTTGGGTCACTCGCTCATCTTGTGCGTAGCGAAGAGCTCCGGTTGCCAGGGCATCGTCGGCTTCGAACTCAACCATAGGCCACAGAACTATTCCGAGTGCCTTTGCGACCCGCTGGGCTATGGGAAACTGCGCGAAAAGTTCGGGTTCCATGCCTTCGCCAGTTTTGTAACCATCAAACAGATCGTTGCGGAAGCTCTCGATCGTCGTATCAAATGCGAAGGCCAGGTGGGTGACATCGGATTCTCGCAAGAGGGCGGCCATGGAACGCAAGAGCCCTCGGCTGGCGCCAATTTCCAGTCCTTCGCTGTTTTTGGCGTTCGGTGCTCCGAAGTGCGCCCGGAAGAGTTCGAATGTGCCGTCGATGAGATGAACTTTCATAACAATAGGTCGAGACTAACCTCTACGCCCGGGGTATGTAAGTGCAATGCGGAACGCAGCACTCGCCTCTATTCTTCTTTTCTCTCTCGTAGCCTGTGGCGGTGCTGAATCGCCGGCCAAAATGAGCGGCCGGGGGCTTGTGACCGAGCAGGTATCGCCGCTGGCGGCTGAGGCTGTGGTTGGGGTTGACGATGCCAAGTTGCAATCTCTCTTGCGCAGGCATTGGGATTCGGCGATGCGCTCAAGTCCGGTGTGGGCAACGGGCCTGGGAGATCATCGCTTTGATACGAAAATCTCCGATCCTTCCGCGCAGGCCATTGCCAATCGGCAGAAGGAGAATGAAGGTTTTTTGAGTGAGGTCAATGCAATCCTCACATCCTCGCTGAGTGAGCGAGACCAGGTGAGTGCCTCGCTTTTGTCCGAGAGCCTGTTGCGCAAGACCGATCGCCAACGCTTGTGCCAAGGGCATTTGTGGAGTGTCTCAGCTCGGGGGAATCCAGTGAGCTCAGCCAACGTTCTGCCGGACGATCACAAGATTGGCGATTTGAAGTCGGCGCAAAACCTATTGGAGCGATATCGGGCGATTCCCAAGTCGGTGGATGCTCACATCGAGAACCTTCGGGCCGGTCTTGCTCTGGGCAAGGTCGCCAATGCGCAGTCGATATCTCTTACCGCTGAGCTTGTGGAGCGGCAGTTGGCTAAGCCTGTGACGGAGTGGGCGCTCTACAAAGTTGTTGCGCAAGTTGCGCAGCTTGAAGGTGAGAAAGAGCATCTTGTCGCAGATGCCTTTGCAGCCCTAGTCGAAGGCGAAATCAAGCAGTCCTTCGCTCGCTACCTTGCGCTATTAAAAGAAGAACTCTTAGGCTCTGGCCGCAAAGATGACAAGGTTGGCATGCACGCACTGCCGGACGGGCTCGCCTGCTACGAAGCGAGTATTCGGTTCCATATCAACTTGGATCGCAGCGCGCAAGAAATTCACGCCCTGGGACTGAAAGAGCTTGAGCAGATAAACGCGGACATGGCTGCCTTGGGCAAGAAGCTTTTTGGTGCCGAGGATTTGGCAGCGACAGTGGCGCATTTACGCACCAGCAAAGAACTCTACTTCACGACGGATGCCGAGATCGTCGAGAAGGCAGAGTCTTCGCTAGCGCGGGCAAAAGCGGCGATTCCCAAGAGCTTTGGTGTACTGCCCAAGGCAGATTGTGTGGTGGTAGAGATTCCAGATTTTGAAGCGCCTTATACGACAATTGCGTATTACAAAGAGCCACAGCCAGATGGTGCCAAGCCGGGCGAGTACTACATCAACACCTACAAGCCAGAGACCCGTCCGCGTTTCGAGATGGAAGTGCTGGCGTATCACGAATCGATTCCCGGACACCACTTGCAGATCGCGATCAGCCAGGAGCAGGAGGCACTGCCTCTCTTTAGGCGCTACGGTGGGTCTACCGCCTTTGTTGAGGGATGGGCACTGTATACCGAGAGACTGGCGGACGAGATGGGGCTCTACAGCAGTGACCTCGATCGCATGGGCATGCTTAGCTACGACGCTTGGCGCGCCTCTCGTCTGGTCGTCGATACCGGAATTCACGCCAAGGCATGGACCAGAGACGCTGCCGAGAAGTTCATGCGAGAGCACACGGCGCTAACCGAGGGGAATATCAAAAACGAGGTTGATCGCTACATCTCTTGGCCCGGACAGGCGGTCGCGTACAAGATCGGGCAGCTCGAGATTTTCCGCCTGCGTGCGATGGCCAAAGCAGCGCTGGGCGACGCGTTTCGACTGTCCGACTTTCATGACACGGTGCTTCGCCAAGGCGCTGTGACCTTGCCGGTGTTGGCAGCGCAGGTTGAGGCTTGGATAGCCTCGAGTAAACGCTAGCCTGGTGCAGCTTTTCGTACGTAAGATGTTCTCGTAGTCGTGCCCGTGCGCGAAGTGGTGCAGAGGAGTCGTGTTCGTGTTCGTAAGACGTTATCGTGTTCGTATTCGTGCACGTAAGACGTTATCGTGTTGGTGTACGTAAGACGTTCTCGTAGTCGTGCGCGTGCGCGAAAAATCGTAGCTACCCGCCGTACTTCGCATCACAAGTCGATACACGCCGTGTGATTGACCAACAGCGTTTGCATGTATGCCAGTGCTCTCTGCGATACTCTTTGTTGGTATCACTCGATAGCTCATGGGCCTGCTATGGAAGGGGTTGCGATTGATGATTGATGGGATTGGTTGGCTTGGATTTGGTGGGATGAACGGTAGTCGGGCTTCGCGCACGCGCACGACTACGAGAACGTCTTACGTCTTACCACTACGAGTCACGACTACGAGTCACGACTACGAATCACGACTCACGACCCCGAAACCGACTGAGCAACGAAGAGCAAAGCGTGAAGCGAGATGGATCGGGCTCAGAGTAGGTCTTTTATTATTCTCTGTGCCCTCAGGTTCACTCGGTTTAGCTCCCGGACGTGGCTCGCGCGATGGCGGCGTCTAGCTCTTCTGGCGATGGTGCTGGTCGCTTGTTTCTGCGGTATTCCTCCACCACTCGGCCGTCGGCATCGTAGAGGAAGAGACTAGGGATTTTGGGGATTCCGCCGAAGTCTGCGAGCATCTTTGAGTCTGCTGAGACAATTTCGGTGAGCCAGGGCGCGTTGTCGGCAATGTATCGTTTTAGTTTGCCCTCGTTGCTGATGCCTTGGAAGTCCTCGTAGGCGTTGACACCAATGATTCGCAGGCTGGGGTGAGCGAGCCGAAGCCGTCCGA
>JAESTW010000367.1 GCA_016763395.1 Kofleriaceae bacterium | reverse complement strand
TGCTTTCCACTGTGGTCTCATAGGCATCGGTGCCATTGTATGGAACCGCGGCCAAGGTACCGATGACAGCGCTTGTGCTGCTCCAAGAGCTTCCCACCTGCATGGGGAAGCGATACAGGTCGATGGGGATTTGGTAGTGAAGAAGAGTGTGTCCGGATTGCTCGGAGGCGATGCCGAGCAGGCTAACCGAACTCTCGGAGGAGCGAAGAATTGCGAAGGTGTCGCCGGACGAACTGAGGGGGACGCGAATACTGTCTGCGGGAAACTCGTCGGCAAACCACGTGTCCGCAAGGGATTTGGCGACGAGGTCGATCTTCACTTCACCGGGAAACTCATTTCGAAGCTCGATGGCGTTGCTGCTCAGATCTACCGAGGCCTCCTGGGCAACTAGGTACGCCACTGGATTGTTCAGTTGGGTTGGCATTTCTCCCCGCTCAAGAACACCGTCGAGATTGGGAAGGCAGTCCAACGCAGGTGGCTCAGCACCAGCATCGAGGCCAAAGGGTGTCCGGTTCTCGGAACAACCGAGGGCGGCAATCACAGCCAAGCTGGCACAGAAGACTTTCATTAGAAGGGAAACCTCAGGTGGAGTCGCCAGAGTTGGGCGGAGCGGGCGTCGAGGCCGGACACCGGATTGTCGAAGCCCCCCAGTGGCAAGAGTATGGCGTATTCGAGAGCCGCCACAAAGCCGTCGCGGGTTTCGTAGCGCAGGGTCGGGTCAAATTCGATGCCGAGAGCTTTTTGTCCGGAGGGTGTCGATGTTGCTTCGATAGCCCATGAGGCAATTGCAGCAGCGTCAAATACCAGCTTTGCTCCACTGGCATCGGCCAAAGGAAAGCGAAGATGCGGACGCAGGTACATTGCGTCGGTGACTGTGCCGATGATTTCTCGGAAGAGAATCTTGTCGACTCGATAGTCAGTGTGAAAACGGAAATTATCGATGTGTGTGTCGAAAGGGGGAGCGGCTTGCAGATCATCGGGCTGGGCACCGAAGCCTGGTGAAGGGTCCCCGCTTGCAGAGCCCGCGTCAAGGCCCACAGTCAGACGCGAAAACGTGAGTTCACTTTCGAGGGCGGCGCCAAATTGATTGGAGGTGAGAGCGTCGTAGAACTCGACTCCGGGCACCAGAGAACCCTGATCTACGTTGGCTCGGAGGTACGCGGCCTCTGCTTCGATACGCAGGTTGGCCGTGGACAATCGAAACCAAGCATCTGTTGCAGTCGCAGAGAATCCCCGATGTACTATAGAGTTTGGCCCGATGCGTATCTCGTCACCTAGGTAGCTGCTGGGAATGTCTTTGTCTTGCCAACGGTGGCTCAGGTAAGCCCCATATTCGACGGTCACTCGTCCAGCCCGGCCACGACGTTTTCGGGCGACTTCGCTATGGTAGCGCATGAAGGCGAAGGTCAGACTTTGCACATCGTCGGTGGGTTCGATGTCGATGGAACGTGAACCACTGTGATCTACTTGGAGGGGCCCGGTTGCAGAGATGTCGTAGGCCAAGGCAAAGATATGACCTACCAGTGGCGTCACAAACGAGATGCGGTCGGCAGCGTCGCCTCCGTCGCAGCCCTCACAGTCTCCGCCATTGGCCACCATCCCCAGCCCCCAATGGCTGCCCTGACGTCCGACACTGAGTACACCAATAGGCAGTAGGGCTTCGCCATAGGCTCGTTTTATGCGGAAGCCTTGCACCGGCGCCTCTTGTCCGGGAGAGGCTGCAGGTGTGCCGCCACGCAGATTCGGAGTGCTTCCAAGAGTGAGATTGTCGAGAAGATCGGTGCGCACTACCACCGAGAGCCCAGAACCGGGGGCCCGCAAACGCAAGTCAGTGCGAAGTCGCATGTTGGCGCTGCGTAGTGCTTGTGCGCTTGGGTCACCGGCGGGGACGGGAAAGAGCGGTTGGCCAGAGGCTAAGAGGCCCCTGTCTAGATCGAAGTTGTAGAGCACTTCACCACGAGTCCGGAAGTAGCCACTAATTTCGACACTACTGGATTCGCTGGGACTTGCAGATGCGAGATTTCCGTCGTCCACAGCTTCTGCAAAGCCAGCTTTCTCGGCCAATGCGTCCGAACCATACAAGGCGGCCGCGATGCTCATGGCCCCGGCGATTGAGAGGGCGAAGTTCATAGCTCTCGGACAGGGACCACGGGGCTCTGGTCGAGCATGGTCAGATTTTGAGGTTGAAGAAACTCGACCAGGTCGCGGGTACTGCTGGCGGCGGCTTCAATCATGGGAAGGTGTCCGCAGCGGGGATAGACCTTGAGCCTAGCATTGGGGATATCGGAGCGCAGTCGCTCGCCAAAGTGCAGTCTGGCAACCTGATCTTCTCGTCCCCACAGCAGTAAGGTTGGGTGGCTAAGAGTCTTGTAGCGCTTTTGAATCTTGTCGTAGCGCTGATCGCGCACAGCTGTAAGTGCGGCCGCCTTGGTGCCGGGCCTTGAGAAGAGTTCTTTGATCGCCTCGATACGCTCTTGGGGAATTGAGCTTGGATCGTAGTAAGCGTGGGCTACCTGGTCTTCCATGCGTTCACCATAAAAGGCTGAGAAAAGAAACTCACCCACTCCCCACGCCCGGGCCCAAAGAAAGAAAGGAGGCAACTGTTCTTCGTAAATCCAGGCGCCGTAGAGAGCGATCCGGTGAACACGCTTGGGCGCCTGGAGTGCCAGGGCTAGGGCTACAGAAGCGCCCCAGGAGTGGCCTACTACGTCTGCCTTCTCGATGCCCAACTGGCTCATCAGAGCGAGGACGAGACGCCCCTGCTCTGTGGGAGAATAATTGCCTTCTGGACGCGAGGACCAACCAAAACCCTTGAGGTCGATGGCCACTACACGGTGGTTGGAACTGAGCTCAGGCACCACCTTATGCCAAATTTCCAACGACGAACCAAAGCCGTGAATAAGTACAATGGCGGGCCCTTCACCGACATCGGTATAATGCAGACGCACTCCATCGACGGTGAAAAACTTGGCGTCCGGAGGCGCTCCAGGCATAGGCCCGGCATGAAAGTGATGACATCCAAATGCAAACATACTGAGTACCAATAGTGCGAGAGGGGTAAGGCGATACGTGCTGAGTAGCGACGTCTTAGGTGAGAAAAGGATCATGGAATCACTCTGCGAAGTTCCGCCGCGGACATAAATTCCACGTTCTCCTCATTGCTCTCAGACACAATGCTAGCGACGATGCCGGCACATTCGGAGACGAAGTTGAACTGGCGGGTTGTTGTGACCAGGAGCCCGATGGTTTGGGTGAGATCAATGCGAGTACGCAACGTGCGAAAAACACCAAAGGGGGTGAGTAGGCTGCCACTGGCATCGGCCGAGCCTGCGTAGCTCTCGGTGAAGAAAGAGAAGATGCCGCTCGCCAGGCCGCTCACCTCCGCATCCGTACTCCAAGTTACACCTTGGGAAAGAGGCAAGGGCATGAGCAACACCACAGGGTCGTATTTGAGTTCTGTACGGCTCAGACCATCTTCGGGGGACACAACACCGAGCAGATAGAGCCCATCGTCAGCGAGCCGAAAGACGCCGATGAGATCTGAGGCCCCGCCGAGAAGCCCGGTGTAGCTGGCGGTGGGAAATAGTTCTTCGTACCAGGTTCCAGCAAGACTGCTGAGAACAACCTCGACGTCGACATCATTAGCCAGTGGGCGGTCCATATCCCATGTCCGAGTTTCTGCGACCATCGTTCCCGCTGTGTCGAAGGTGACACTGGTAGCCACTCGGAAGCTAGCACTAAGCCCGGCGGCCATGGGAAGTTCGTCTCGAGTAATGATGCCGTCGACCACACTGCTACAGGCAGAGAGAGCAGCATCTACGTCGACTGAACCATCGCCAGGCGCACCATCAGCGGTACCATTATTGTTGCATTGCCCATTCGTATCGCAGATGCCAGAAGCGCAGTCAGCCGCAATCGTGCACTCGCCAGAAGGACTGCTACATGCCGTAGCTAGTAGCCCAACGAGAGCGGCAATCGTCCATTGTACAGAAATCCCGGGGTGCATTGTGGCAGATAATGCCGTTGGTGCCCGAAGGATGTCAACGACTATTTTGTGCATTGCACAATAAAGATCCCTCTTTTCTTCGCAGTCGCAAAAGTGTAGGGTCCGGGCATGGTAAAGCCTGTCCTTATAAAGAAGTACGGAAATCGGCGTCTCTATGACACCGAGAAGAGCTGCTATCTGACCCTTGAAGAGTTGGCGCAAAAGATCCAGGCCGGCACTGATGTGACTGTGGTCGAGGTCAAGACTGGTGACGATCTCACCCAGGCCACCTTGACCCAGATTGTCGTAGAAAGCCGAGGAGCGGCCAAATTGCTGCCTGTTCCACTACTCACCCAAATGATTCGCCTGGGTGATGATGCGCTCGCCGAGTTCCTTGGGAGCTACATGACGATGACCATGGAGATGTACCTGCGCTCTGTCCGGGGCATGCAGATGCTCTCGCCATTTTCCGGTGCCGGCATTCCCCATCAGGTTCGCGATGCGTTCTCGCGTTTCTTTCCGGCCCCCTTCCAATCCCTGTGGGGAGCCGGCGGCCAGCCTCAGGTACCCTATGTAGATCCTCATGAGACTCCCCCAGCCAGTGGTGTGTCCCAAGAGGATTTTGCCTCGTTACGTAAAGAAATTAACGAGTTAAAGGCGACTGTTGGCAGCAAGAAGCGCAAGAGTCGGCCTAAGTCCAAACACTAAGATTGGCTGACACCGAGCTTTCAACTTGACAAAGAGCCCCGATTGCTCTGAATATGTTGCGGCGCACAAAGGGAGCTAGAACGGTATGCACTACATCGATCTAATTAGAGACCAACCGCTTGTTTGGGGACTCTTCATTTTCTACCTGGTCGGGACTTCGTATCTGGCATGGCTGGGACATAAGAAGACCACCAACATTAAGAACTTTGCTATTGGCGATGGGAATATGAACCCACTCGTTGTGGGGCTTACCCTTGCCGCTTCCATCGCGTCGACGGCGACCTTTGTAATCAATCCCGGCTTGGTCTACGCTTTTGGCGTTTCTGCTTTTCTTCATTACGGTCTCGCGGTAGGGCTTGGTGTCTGCACCGCGCTTGTCCTTCTCAGTGTGGGCTTTCGCCGGGTGGGTGCGCGCAGTGGTGCTCTGACCCTTCCGCAGTGGATAGGACAGCGCTACGAGTCAAAGGCCTTAACCCTATTCTTTGCGATGGCCAGCCTTCTTAGCTTGACCTTCGTTGTACTCATATTGGGCGGCGTCTCTATCGTAATGCAGAAGGTTCTTGGCCTCGGAAATTCTGAGGCACTGGTCATCGTTACTGTCTTTGTCTTTGGCTACATCTTCGTCGGCGGAACCTACGCCCATGCCTACACCAATACGATGCAGGCGGCGATCATGATCGTTGTCGCTCTCATCATCGTCGGTTCTGGGCTAGATGCGTTTTCTGATGGCCTTGGCCCGTTTCTGGACCGAATTCGCAATGTAGACCCGAATTTGGCTATGGCTACAAACGCCAGCAATGAATTTTTTGATAGCGCCTTCAAAGTCTATGTTGCGGGGTTTGTCGTCGGCTTTGCCGTTGTGTGCCAGCCTCACATTTTGAGTAAAGCTCTTTATGTCAAAGACGATAAAGCGGTGAAACGCTACCTTGGCGTCACTATTGTCGTCACTCTTATTTTCACCGGCCTTTTACTTGTTGGCCTCTACGTGCGTGCGGGAAGTTTTCCGCAAGACCTCAAGTACGACTCGGTGATGGCAGTCTATATTGCCGACACCTTCTCCGGTCCTCTGCTCGCCTTCATCAGTGTGGCCTTGGTGGCCGCGGGCATGAGTACCTTGGACGGAATTTTGGTAGCACTGTCCAGTATCGCAGCCAACGACCTCTTCCTGGGACTCACCGAAAACACACTGCTAAAAGACAAGAGCGAGGACGAGAAGGCACACCTGGCACACCGCGCGAGTCAGATTATTCTGGTTGTGATGGGAGCCATTGCCTTCACAATCGCTTTAAACCCTCCAGAGCTCCTGGGCTTCTTCGGACAGCTCGGGGTTTATGGGCTAGTGGCAGCGAGCACGGCCCCGGTACTCTTCGGCGTCCTGATGAACAATACTGGGCCGCAAGTCCCCAAGGGATGGATGTTCTTCGCATCTGCGACGGCGATGGTTCTGCACTTTTTTCTCTACATCTGGGGTGATATCAAAAACCCTGCTGTTACGGCCACCTATGGAGTGTTCGCTAGCATTGCGATCGTTTTGTTGCAGCGCACCATTTATTGGTTGACGAGCGCTCAACACGTGCCTAGGTTGTAGTCATGGAAAACGAAACCAAGACCACCGAGAACAAGACAACCTTTCACACCTGGGGCCGTCTTGCCAAGGAGCAGATATCGCGAATGGGCGACATCTTTCAGCAAAGCTTCAAGCTTCAAACCGCCGCACTAGAGCAGAGTAAAGAACTCTTCGCATACAATATGAAGCTCGCCAACGACTACCAAAACTGGGCCACCAAAACCCCGCGCAAAGTCGCGGACAAGCTCTTTAAAACAAAGTAGAAATCCGCCCTCAGCAAAGGAGGGCTCGCCCTGGCCACTGTGACATTCTGTGAACCTTATGCTTTTTTCACTATACCGCACCACTACTCTACTTCTCCTGTTTTTGCCCTTCGTGAACGGTTGTAGCGAGGAGGGTAAGGCTGACGATGCGAGGAACGACTTGGATGGATCGCCGGACGATGCGGCGCCGGACGATGCGCCTAGCGTGTGCGAGGCGCCGACGCCAGGTCTACATACCTTGGCG
>JAESTW010000366.1 GCA_016763395.1 Kofleriaceae bacterium | reverse complement strand
TTCGTCTCTACGTGTCTGAAACTCTGATTCCTTGTCCCCAAGAGACAAGCGTGTCTGAACGAGAGTTGAGAGGTTTTCTTGTAACTCCGCCACCGTCTTGTCTCGCTCGATCACTCGAGTATCCATCGCTACGGTCTCTTCGAGCACTCGATCGAGACGATCGGTTGCGTCTTGCGCACGATCGCTGAGGGACGCAAGGGAGTGGGTTGATAGCGAAAGGTCCGCCTGCGCTTGGGCCAAGTTTGCCCGAGTCGATTCAAGCTCTTCTTGCAAAACGCGGTGCGCATCTTTGGCCGAGATCAGGGTTTCGTCCCGCTCTGTCGACAAGTCAATCTCAAGTTCCGCTTCCGAGTCAATATCTGCAAAAGCCTGACGCAGCTCCACTAGCTCCGCCTGCTCGGCCTCCGCTTGCGATGTGATTCTCTCGATCTCTTCGGCATTGGTGCCACAGCGCAAATCGATCTGAGTGGCCTCGCGAGTCTGAAACTCGATTTTGTTCTCGGACAGACGTACTCGATTTTCGAGCTCGAACATTTCTTCTTGCATGCCCGCCAAGCGACGTTCTTCGGTTGCGAGTTCTTCCCGTTCGGACAGGACTTTGGCATCTTTGCTGGTCAAGTCGGATTTCACCTGCGCGAAGTCGGTGCGCAAACGGGCGAGGTCTGTTGACAAGGTCGTTTCTAACGAACGTAACTCCAAAAAACGGTGAGAGGCCATCCACAGTTCGATGTCCTTCACTTCCGCTTTGTATTTCCGATAGCGCTCTGCCTTTTGTGCCTGCCGGCGAAGTGAGCCCAGGCGCTTGGACAGTTCGGCAACAATATCGGATATTCGAAGTAGGTTTTGCCGGGTTTGGTCGAGCTTGCGTTCGGCGGCCTTCTTCTTGGTTTTGAACTTGGTAATGCCGGCCGCCTCTTCGATAATGTGCCGACGATCGCCGGCTCGGGCGGACACAATCATCCCGATCCGTCCCTGCTCGATAATGGAGTACGCCTTGGTACCAACGCCGGATCCTAAGAAAAAGTCGGTGATGTCGCGAAGTCGGCAAGCAACCTTGTTGAGAAAGTAGTTCGAGGTGCCATCACGAAACAGCCGCCGGGTAATTGTTACCTCACTGTACTGGGCATAATCGATAATCGGTGGTTTGTCCGCCAAGATGGCCGCAGCTTCACGAGTTGCTTGATATGGATCGATCTCTTCTTCTGCGACCGCCTCGGCTGGAACCTGCCCTTCGACAGCCTGCTCTTCAGTCGCTGGCGCAGCCACTTGGTTGTCCGCGTCACTGCCTTCCGCTTGGTTTTGCGCAATCGCCTCCTGCGCCATTTTCATCATCGCGGCTTTGTCTGCCTCGACTTCAGCAGCCAGCACGCGCTCCTCTTCGTTGTGTGCGATCTCCTCATCAGTCCGAGTTTTGGGTTCGTCGAATAACGGATCGCTCATCGACTCCTCACTATCGAGAGCGGCCTCGAGAGTCTCATGAGAAAAACCAACATCCTCAAAGGTCAGGCTAACCTCGGCCATACCGGCGGGGCCACGAGTATCCGATCCCGCAAAAATGACATCTCCCATCGCCTGCCCACGGAGGTTCTTGGCGGACTGCTCTCCCATGCACCAGCGAATGGCGTCTACGATGTTGGACTTGCCGCAACCGTTGGGTCCAACCACACCGATAATAGGCTCGCTGAAATTCAGCACCGCCCTATCGCAAAAAGACTTAAATCCGATGAGTTCAATCCGTTTGATTCGCATTCGTTTCCTCCCCGAAGGGATCTCACGCGCACCTTGGCAGATCGGGCTGACATTCACCTCCGAGATCGGACGTGCTATACCTGCCTGAGTGACCAGAGTTCTCAGTATTTTCTGCCTCTTGGCGCTAATGCTCGTCGTTTATCCCGAGCCCGCAAAAGGTGCCCCAACGGTGCTGGTGCGCGACCGATCTGACATTCATCTGGATCCAATCCAACGCATGTCTCGCAGCGCGCAGGTCCGTGGGCAAGTGGTCTTCCGCTCGACTAGCATGGGAGTCCCAAGCGCAATTGTGCGCATTGACGTCGACGATGACACGGTAAATGTAGTTGCCGATGATTTCGGCTGGTTTACCTTCACGCTCGATCTCTCCGACGGTGACCACACCATTGAAATTACTTTCGAGGGCAGCGATCTTGTCGATGCCTCGTGGGCGAAAATCGAGTCCTTCAATTTTGTCAAAGGCCCCGTACTGCTCGCCCTAGATTTGCCCACCGAAATCGCCGACACCGAGACTGCTATAGGCCTGTCGTTTACAACCACCACCAACGACTTGCCAGTACCGATAGAGGTGGAGGTGTACTTCGGTCAAGCCGGAAAGCTACGAAAAGTCGGAAGCGTCCGATCCAACGCTGAGGGTGCGGGTAGCTATGCGATTTCCTCCGAGTTTTTCCCAAGTCCGGGCAGGTATCGCTGCGAGCTTCGATTCCCCGGAAACCAGGAGCTCGATGCCGCGCTCACCAATGCCAGTACGACCATAAGTGCCACCAGTAACTTGGTCCTGTTCACGGAGCGCGCCAACTTCGCCTTGGGTGAGGCACTGGTCGTTGAAGGACGACTCTCCGACGGCCTGGGGGTTGCCATCCCCAACGCAGCGATCGCGCTAGAAATTAACTCACAGCACCTCTCGGACTCACAAACAGACAAAGACGGGAAATTCCGTTTTTCAGTCGACACAGAAGAGCTCGGAAGTGGTTCCAGCACCGTTCAGGCTATCTATACCCCCAATGAGAGTTGGAACTCCCCCGGACGTTCCAAGCCGCTAACAGTCGTTATCGGACAACGCCGTGCGATTTCGATTCGATCGACATTACTGGCCTTCGCGATCACTACCATAGCTTTATTAACGTTCGTCGGACTTCGGACAAAACCCTGGAAAAAGTGGATAAAGTCCAAGGAGCCTTCGGACAAAGAAACCAGCGATGAACGGGAAGAACTTCCACTCAGCTCTGGGCTCACCACTGCCCGCACCAAACTCGGGGGCGCGCTAAGGCGAGCTTCAGAACACGGCTTCTCGGGCACTGTGCTTTCCTCGTCAACAAAGCGAGTAATTCCGGGGGTCGAAATCACCTTTCCCAGTATTCCGGTCGGGGCCAACGTACAGCCGATACAAAGTAACGCCGAGGGCTGCTTTGAATCAGTATCGCTGGCGGAAGGCAGCTATACAGTCCGCCTGGTCGCCACAGGATTTGTCCGCGAAGAATTTTCCATCTCCATTCCTCATCGCGGAGAGTTCACCGATACAACGGTCAAACTCTTGCCAGTAAAAGAGAAAATCTTCTCGATGTATAAACAAGCGGTCCAAAACCTCTTACCCAAGGCGGGGCTGTGGGGAATTTGGACTCCGAGGCAGATTTTGGATTACGCCCGAGAAAACCAGCCGAGCCCCTCTCTGTCCGATCTCACCGACTTTGTGGAAGAAACGTTTTTCTCCCAACGCACGCCAGGCGAGGAACTCCTGGAGGTTGCAGCGAATAAAATCAAACGCTTAGACTCCCATCCCTAGTAAAATACTGCATACCAAGTCTAGGCATATTTACGAGTCTGTTTGTAGACCAGTGCCATAGAGCGGTTTATAACTCGGTCGATGCCGGTTTCAGGCGACCAACTCATAACACTCCTTATTGCGCTCGCGGCAACCGCCCTGGTTGTCCTTGGGATTCGGCGTGCGTCGAATCGTTCTAGCAACAAACTAAAACCATCGGACTCGGGAAAGCGCTTGTCGTCCCGTTCCTCTGGTGATGATTCCTCTGGTGATGATTCCTCTGATGAATCGTCCGGGAACAAATCCGAGAATGACTCACAGAAGTCTGGAGCTTCGGCCACAAAAGAGGGGCATGAGGAAAGCAGCGAAGATAACGAGCAAGATTTACTCGACGCCAGCCTTTCCAAAACTCGCTCTCTCGGTTTTGTCGGTCGTTTGGGTAAACTCTTTTCTCGTAAAAAAATCGACGATGCACTCCTGGAAGAACTAGAAGAAGTGCTGTTCACCGCCGATATAGGTCCCAAAACCGCAAACCGATTGCTCGGTGCTATTAAGGAAGGTCTCAGCAAAGACGACTTGGAGGATCCACAGGTCGTATGGAAAATGCTGAAAGACGAATCTATCGACATCCTGACAATAGAATCGGAGGAAGTTACTTTCGATAACCCTGTGGAAGGCGAGCCCTTTGTGCTCCTTGTCCTGGGAGTCAATGGCGCGGGAAAGACCACAACAATTGGCAAGTTAGCGGCCAAACTTAAGGCAGAAGGTAAGAAGGTCTTGCTTGCTGCGGGCGATACTTTCCGAGCGGCAGCGGTCGAACAGCTTGAGGTTTGGGCCGAGCGCGCCGATGCAACGATCGTCCGAGGGAAAGACGGACAAGATCCCTCTTCGGTAATCTTCGATGCAATTCGGCAAGGTAAAGAAGGCGGATACGACGTCGTCATCGCCGACACCGCAGGACGATTGCACACCAAGACCGAGCTTATGGACGAGCTCAAAAAGGTCGGCAGAGTTTGTGACAAAGCCCTGCCCGGATGTCCACATGAGACTTGGCTGGTCCTCGATTCAACCACGGGACAAAATGCAATTGCCCAAGCGGTACACTTTAAAGCAGCGATGAACGTTACCGGCATCGTCCTTACGAAGCTCGATGGAACTGCGAAAGGTGGCGTCGTCTTGGGAATTTCAGAAGAGATGAAAGTACCCATTCGCTTTATTGGGATCGGTGAGCAAGTTGACGATTTACGTCCTTTCTCACCCGAGACTTTTGTCGCTGCACTCTACCAATCGGGCGACCTTAGTGGTGATGAGGCTCAACGTCAGTGAAACAATGTTCCCCTGTGAATCAATGCTCCGCAGTGAATCAATCTTCCGCGGTGAAACTACGCCCAGTTGCCTTGATGAGCCCCAATCGGCCATGCTATAGTCCGCCAACCTCCGATTATGTTCATAACCGCCTAGAATTAATGACTTTTTTGGAAATCACACTTTTTGCTCCTCTATATCCCGCTCCTCTTTTTGCTCCTCTATGGGAGAACCAAGCATGAAATCTTTCAGCCCAACGTTCCTGCATCCTTCGTTTTTGCATCCTGCACTGGCAACCGCCTTGTTGGCATCGCTAATGGTTGCATCCTATTCTTCCACCGCACTCGCTAAGGCTCAGCCCGACGAGCCGGAAATGACCTTTGACGAGGACGAAACTGGGGATGAAGGCGACCCGGAAATGACCTTTGACGAGGATGAGACCGGCGAAGGTGATCCAGAGCCAGAGTTTGACCTCGATGTTCCAGAGCCGGAACCAGAATTCGATCCAGATGGTGATCCATCCAACGGCGACGGCATTGTAGAAGAAGTAGAAGACGTTGCATGGCAAGACATTATTGTTGTGGTTCGCAAACCCTTCTTGAAAGTCAGCCGAATTGAACTTCAGCCGAGCATCGGCATTACCATGAACGATAACCTCGTTCAGCACTACCAGTTCACTGGCGCGCTAAACTACTATTTAACTGACGTCTTGGCGGTTGGCATTGAAGGCCAATACTACGTCAAGAACTTCCGCGAGCCCTTTGACTTGGTCGCTCGCCAAGCGCGCCGCTTGCCCACCGTCAACAAGTACAATTTCGGTGCCGCACTCAACTTTCACTATGTACCCATTTACGGCAAGTTCGCTGTTTTGGACACAAACATTGTGCACTGGGAAACTTCCCTCACAGCCGGTGTTGGTTTTACCCAATCAGAAGTCTTGCCTCGCGATCCAGCGTTGCAGCCCTTCAAAAACACTCTGATTACACCGAACCTTGGTATCGGAATGCGCTTCTTCTTGAGCAAATTTATGACTGTGAATCTCGGAATTCGAGACTACATCTTCGTAGATAGCTTTGAGGCTGCATCTCGTACAGAGACCGAAGGCGACATCGCCAAAGAAAACGCCGACTCCTCTGGTTAACAACGTTATTTTCCAAGCGGGTATCAGCTTTTGGTTCCCAATGTCCTTCGAGTACACAACCTTCCGCTAGCGTAGCGACTGGAGAATTACTATGACTTGTATCGCAAAACGCTACCCTGCTATCGCTATCGGAGCGCTCTTGATTGGGGCGGCTCTAATTTCATCCCCAAGTGTCGCCAACGCCGAACGCAAAGGAATCCTGGACGAAGTTCCAGCAGTCCGCCATCGCCTGTTGATGGTAAAAAACCGGTTTGAGCTTTCGTTGGCAACAGAAGCCACGATTAACTCTGATTTCCGCCACACGCTCGGCGCCGGCCTCAAGCTTGAGTATCACGTAAGTGACCTGCTCTCTTTCGGTGTCATCGGCATTGCCGGAACCAGTATCAATACGGGGCTCACCGACAAAATTATCGGTACCTTGCCAAACCCCGGTGAGCGACCAATGGGTGATCCAACTCCAACCAAAGAGGAGTTTGAGTCTCACCTCAACAAAATGCCACTTCACGGTGCTGCATTCGTCGCAGTCACTCCTTGGTACGGTAAACTTGCCGCTTTTGGTAAGTTCTTTGTGAACTTCGACTTCTATTTCCAAGGTGGATTGGCATTTGCCAAGCTGAAAGCAGATTGCAGTAGCGCAATTTGCAGTGATCAGTTTGCTGGTGGTGGAGAAGATTCCATGGGCAATATCGTTCTCAACGACAACCTGCCCTACAACGATCCTGTTCTCAATGACGGCTTTCGAGCTGGCCTGTATCTTGGCGGCGGAATCCACGTCTTTCTCAATGACTACATCGCTCTCGATTTAACGGTTCGTGATTACATCTTCCAGGACAACCCATCGGGCCTCGACTTTGATGCTGACTTGGCGGTTACTGATGACGACAACCGTTTCCTCAACCACCTCTTCATGGGTGTCGGGGTTTCAATCTTGTTGCCAATGAAGGTTGAGCGAACCAACTAGAAGATGCTTTTCATTCTGTTGCTCGGCATCTGCTGAGTACGCGAAGGCTCAGAGTATCTCTCTGGGCCTTTTGCTCGTTTGGAGCCGGCGGCACGAAACGCTGATGTCCAGTGCTATCGTAACCCTTGAAAATTGCCAGGGCGACTCCCGACTCAGCTACAGTTACAGCACACACTCAGCAGCGCTGCTGGACTGGCCATCTGCCATGCGCACACAGGTAGAACTTAGCTGCTCCTCTGTCTCAAAGGTGATGACAATCGAATCACCAGACATCGCGGGAAACGGCTCTGTGGGCAACACACGGCCGTCGGGCTGTGCTGTGGTGATAATTCCTTCACCCAAGTCCCGATTGAAAATGTACACGATCGCATTTGATGAAGACGCAGAGGGTGCATACTCAAAGCTGGCTGTACCCAGATCCAGATCGAGCGCGAAACGTACTTTCTCGGGCTCTGGCGGTGGGATGGGCACCGAGGGCGTGCACCCAACTCCATACCAAAGAGGTAGAGTCAGGCACAATTTGCGAACATGCGATTCATCAGTGGAAAGACAGTTTGCAGCTATCGTGCCTCTTCGTCCACTAGAACTTCCAAATACTTAGACTGCCCACCCGACAACCAAGTTGGCAGAAACACGAGCAACCAAGTTGGCATCCCCAGTCGGCAGCCCATGCTAACCGCCGTAATTAACGCAAGCGTCTTAGGCTGGCTCGCGTAATCGCTCCAAGCTTGAGCTGGCTTTGGTGAGTACCATCAGCATCGATCCACTCAATTGAAACCGTTTGGCCAATCCTGTGAGACTGCACTGCGTGGATGAGTCCTGAGGCGCTCGTTATCTGCGTTCCATCAAAGTTTACAATTGTGGAACCAGCAGCAAACCCCATGCCCTCTGCCGGTGACCCTGGAATTGTTCCTCGAATTCGCGCTCCAGGAGTGCCATCGCAGTTGTCCTCAACTCGAACACCAAGCCAGGCTAACCGAGACTGCGCTCGCCGTGCGTGAGTCATTGGCGTTGGTGCATGAGCAGTGGTGGCAGTATGGTGCCGGGAAATGACGACCTGGTGGGCGCAGTTGTTGTTCTGCGCGGATACCAATTGCCCGACTCCAAAGCCCATACCAACACCCGCCAATGTGCACAGGGCAGCGATTAGTGCTCCGCCTTGACGGTCCGAGCTCAGCAGTGCTTCTCGCCTGAGTATCAATCCCTGCTCTGGGTTCTTGTCATCATTAAAATCGTCATCTCTTGCCATCATGTGCTCCTGTAGGTTGTGAAGATCGAATCACCGTGAAGATCGAATCACTCTAAAGATCGAATCACTCTAAAGATCGAATCGCTGTGAAGAATCGTTGTGAAAAAACTAACTGGCCTTACTCATCCCTTTATTCCTCAGCCCGACACTTTGTGTTTCCGCTTGCGTGCTAGCCTTCGCCCGTAGGCATCACCAGCCTGCTTGAGCGGCTTTCTGTCATTAGTGAATATATTGGGAGTGTCCAACATCCAATATTGTACTCCCTTTTGAGTTCTATTGTTGTGGCAATTGCTACGCAACACTCCTAAACGATCTTTCCTTGCCCACCGATAGCACCACCTCCGAGTCCGATAACACCAGCGATACTGGTTGTGACCAACGACAAAGGTTCGCGAGATGATTCGGATTAACTTACTTTCCCACAGGGGAAAGCGAAAGGTTGTCTGGCACAGGCTCCGGCGTATTGCTCTATATACTGCGATTGGGCTTACCTGCTCGTTTCTCGTTCTAACGATCGTTCTGCGGGTTCGCTTCAACGGCGAGAAGCTTGCCAAAACGGTGGTATCGGTACTGGAGGGCAACATTCGCGGCCGCGTCGAAATCGATTCGATTGAATGGCCTTTGTCCGGTGTTACCACTCTTGTAAGCGGCGGATGGCTCGACGTCGAAATTACCAATTTGCGTGTCTACGATGAAGACAATGAATTGGTCATCAAGGTGCCTCACGGCACTTTGGAGATCGATGTGCATGCTGCGATTGGCGGCAACTATCGAATGCGGAACCTGAAAGTCGATCAGGGCGGCTATGTCCGGATTCGAGTATTGGCAGAACCCTATCCTGTACACGACTACGACAAAACCGTAGTCAGCCTCTCCTCGGCCTTCTATCCTGTCCGGGCACCGAGTTTCTTCACCGGCTACAGCGCGTTTCGTGGCCCTACGATTGACATCCAAGACTTCGAAATATCCGGACCGGGAATCGAAGTTGAGTATTTCGACGATGACCTTAGTGCCAAAATTGAGGGCCTTCGAGGTGGTGGTTTTGTCTACGTAAACAACACCGATCCGCTAGCGATGAAGCTCTACTATA
>JAESTW010000365.1 GCA_016763395.1 Kofleriaceae bacterium | reverse complement strand
GCTGGAACGATCAGAGCTGGAACGATCAGAGCTGGAACGATCAGAGCTGGAACGATCAGAGCTGGAACGATCAGAGCTGGAACGATCAGTACCCGACTGCTGTGTACTATCGTCACGTTTTGGCCTGCGACGGCGACGGCGAGACGAGGAGGAGGTTTTGTCATCGGCAGTCCTGTCCGAACGAGTCTTGTCCGAACGAGATCTGCCTGTTCGAGACCTGTCCGAACTGATTTTGTCCGAGTGTTTCTTCTCCGGTGGACTCTCGTCGCGAAAAATTGGTGCTCGTGCTGGTCTAGGCGGTGGCAAGCCCAAGGCTTCTCGACGCTCTCTCGCTTCTCTCTCCAGGGCTTCCATCTCCTCGAGCAAGGAGTTTCCAGATTTGACCACCGGCTTCGGCGCTCTCCCCGTGAGTCTCGTGTCCGGTTCTAGCAGCTGCTTTTCGAAGAGGGACCACATCTCAGCTCCAAAACGCGGACGATGTCGCTTGCGCGTATGCTTCGTCAAGAATTCATCGAGATTGGTCACATCGCGCAATAGGATTCGACGTGCATTTCGATTCACTGCCGGATCGATCGCCTGCGGAAAATCAATAATGACTGGTCCGTTGGCGCTCATCAAAACGTTGTATTCTCCGAGGTCACCGTGTACCACTCCAGCGCACAACATCTTTACTGTGTCGGACAAGAGACGATCATAAATCTCCTGCGCTTCCGCTGGTGAAGGATGGATGTCCGCCAAGCGCGATGCCGGCTCCCCCTTTGAGTCTCGGACAAGTTCCATGATTAGAACGTTCTCAACGAATGCGAAGGGCTCAGGCACCGTCACGCCGGCCGCCCGCAGACGAAAAATTATATCAGCCTCAGTACTGCGCCACGCTTCTTCATCCCGGGACTTCCCGTACTTAGACTGCTTTCGCATTGCGCGCTGATCCCGAGAATTTCGGACGCGTCGCCCTTCGGTGTAATCCGAGCGATGTTTAAAGCTCCGGTGATGAGCTTCTTTGTATACTTTGGCGACCCGCACCTCGCCCTCCGACAGGACAAGGTAAACCTGCGCCTCTTTGCCACTCCTCAGCGGACGAATCACCTCTTGGATGAGTCCCTGCTCCACTAGCGGGCCGAGGTTGGCGGGTATCTGCATGTCGTGTTAATTCGGATCCGTGCGCTCGTACGAAAAGCGAAGTCCAACATTACCACGACATTCTGGCGCCTATCCATTGGCAGGGCCGACAAAATCACCAGCCACTTGCCCGCTAACCCGCTGGTTGCGCTTAAAGCAAGAATCCGGCTACCAGCTCACCCCTAGCTCAGCCGCCTGCTCCTTGACAGCCCCCATCATCTTGCCGTCCATACTATCTTTGTCTTTCTTCGTGTTCTTCTTAATCCACGAGTCACGATCCTTACTCAGCTGCTTGAGTTTCTTTTGTGCCGCTTGCCTTGCTACTTTTTTCCCCTTGATATAGCTCTTCCTTTCGGAGCTGGACAGGTCGCGTAGCTCCTCGCTCAGCGATTCGCCGTCCAAGGAGTCCATCGAAATCGCCCCAGATTCCAACCCCTCCAAGAGGTCACCGCGTCCCAGGCCCGCACTCGGCTTCTTGGACGAATAGGATGCCGCTGATGCCGCTACTTCCGCGGACATCGCATAGCGATTGCTTTTCTTGCTACGCATCTTTCGCCTGGCATCGTGACTTCCATACCCAATTGAGGTGTCCGCCAACACTCT
Source organism: Kofleriaceae bacterium (assembly GCA_016763395.1). Lineage (GTDB taxonomy): Bacteria > Myxococcota_A > Polyangia > Haliangiales > Haliangiaceae > NORP324. Next base: position 2,969 of record JAESTW010000365.1, on the reverse strand, counting down.
GTTGAGTTCAACCAACTTCGCATCGTAGGGAGTAGCAATTGCCACCATCGCGCCGTTCTGAGAAATACTGTGGAACTGCCCGCCTGCAAGGCTTGCGATACGTTGCCATTCACGTCCGGTATTGGGATCATTCCCAGTTCTGATCGTGTTAATAACAATCCCCATTTCAGCCGCTTTTTTTGCCAGCCCAGTGCTGCTCAAGCCATCGTTGTAATCGTTGTGAGGAGGTGCATCTCCAACTAAGAAGACAATGCGCAATACCTTCGGCCCTTGCCCCCACTGCATCTTGTCCAGTGAGTCTGCCAGGGCTTGGTTCACGTGCTCAGGTCCATCACCACCGCCCTGTGCCTGGAATCCCATTAGCTCATCGTACATTGCGTCCATATCCGAAGACAGACCAGTAACTTTGGTGACGTATGCATCTCCCTTGTCCCGAAATGCAACGAGCCCAAACCGAACAATCGGCCTCGGCTGACCGGACGCGATCTCATTTGCCAGAGACCAGATCTTTTCCTTGGCGCCAGCAATCATTCCCGACATGCTGCTAGTCGTGTCCAACGCGAAGACAACATCAATGCGTGGCCGGACAACTTCTCTCGCCGTCGCGATTTCTGCCGGGGCAACCATTTCGGCCACTGGAGCTGCATGAGCCGTGGCAGAGCCAGAAGGAGAGCTTCTGGAGGTAAGAAATAGACCTACACCGAGCGCTGCCGTTGCAGCGACTACAATTCCCACTGTTTTTGTTTGTTTCTTGAGCATGTTGGCTATTCCTTGCGTTCCAGACGGCCGGGTACGGCTTCAATAGTGTGTCCTGCTTTGTGTAACGCCCAAAATCCAGCTTCGATCTATCTCACCGGGAAATAAACGCATCAGCTCAAGCGTATACTTCAAACTATGTATTCTCGTGTCCTCATCTTTCTCAGTACAGCCATGATCTTGGGCAATGCGGAGGCCGAACCACGGCACCGGCAAGCGAGTGCAGCGCAAGGCCAACGCAGAGCCATTGTCTCTCACGGTGACGATGTCCTGAGCTTGTCCGCCGTGCGATTTACCGAGCTTCCCGGGTGGAACAAGGACCGACACGGTGATGCGCTTCCCGCGTTCTTGGCATCTTGTCGCAAACTCGACAACTTGTCCGACAATGAACGGGTCGGCGTAGGTCCATTTGGAGGACGCGCGAAGAACTGGCGGAAGGTATGCCGGAAAGCGAAGCGCGTCCCGGTTGGTAACCACCGCAAAGCCCGAGCCTTCTTTGAGCGAGAATTTCGCGCTTTTTCTGCTCGTGGCAAAGCCGGCCCGCGTGGACGGATTACCGGTTACTATGTACAGCCGATCAACGCATCTCGGAGACGCCACGGCAAGTATCAGTTTCCCCTCTACCGACGCCCCAATGATCTCATTGCAGTGAGCCTCAGCGAGTTTGTAGGTGACGGCCGAGACCGCAGGATTTGGGGTAAACTAGATTCTCTGGGCCACAAGCTAGAGCCCTACCCGACTCGCAACCAATACAGAAGAGCCCACACCGGACAGACCAGCAATGTACTGCTTTGGCTCGACAACCCGAGGGATGTTGTCCGGGTTGAGATAGAAGGATCGGGCAAGGCGACAATGGATGACGGAACGACACGAATGGTCGCATTCGCTGGCAAGAATGCGCGAGCCTCTGGCATGCTGCGGGTGGTTTCACGAGAGTTAAAGAAACTGGCCCTGGCTCATCCTTCTGGTCTGTGGAGTACACGAGAGCTTGCTCGCTACCACGAGATACTCGACCAGAAAACCTCCATGGTCTTTTTTGAAATGGAGGACCGCCCGGGAGCTATTGGCACGCAGAACGTAATATTGACACCACGCCGTTCCCTCGCCGTAGATCGTGCGGTGATCCCACTTTCCACGCCAGTCTGGGTCACTACCACCGCCCCTCGGACATCGTCCGCTCGCCACACCAAATTCCAACAGTTGCTCATTGCCCAAGATACCGGCGGTGCAATTCGAGGGACCATACGCGGTGATATTTACTGGGGAGATGATGCAGAAGCTCTAGCTATCGGAAAACGGGTGAATGGTCCCGGACGGATGTGGCTGCTTTTACCCAAAGGGCTTCGTCAAGAGGCTCCCAGCGCCAGCACCAAGAACTAGATACATATAGATAAACTACGATACTATGAGCTATGGATCCGACGAAAGCAACGGACTTAATGCAATAGTATCAACAACTTAACGACATGGCACAATGCCTGCTTTACAGGTATCTATCATGTCCCAACACAGCAAAGCCTTCCACACCTTGTTTCGAAGCCTCAACGCTCGAAAACGACCAGAAGACATCGCTGAAGTTTTGTCCGAAGTCCTAAGCGGGGAGTTAAACCGGCGGGAATTGGCGATTTTGGACAAAGCTCGTCGCAATTCGCAGAAGCAGATGAACCATTTCTACACTTCGATGTTGCAAGAGTTTGCACAGCCATGTGGCATGTACAAACAAGTACGAAAATCAGAAGAACTCTTTGATGTGCAAACCCGGCTCTCCTCCACAAAGTGTGCATCTCCCGCGGCGCTTGAGCCCATGCTACAGACACTCTCCGAGCAGTTGAACCGCCAGGTCGGCGACGACTTTAAACAACGCCTCAACCGAGAGCAACGCCTGGCCGCTGGCATGGACATTTCTAAACGCCGATACAACAAGCTCTATCGAGTACTGGGCCGAATGGATGTCAAACTTGCAACCTTGATCCGAGAACTCGAGAAACTCGAATTTACCAAGATTGGAAACTCATCACTTGCCAGCCAAATCGACTGGCAGTGTTTTTCTAGCGACATCAACACAGGATGCTTCATTGCCTATTACGCTGCACGTTGCAATCTTCGCAGTGAATTCACGGTATCCGGACAGGAACCGGCCTTTGACGACGTTGCCGAGATGTTGTTGGCGCGTTGTACCGAAGGTACTGCTAACTACTATGCAATTGCCCACG
>JAESTW010000364.1 GCA_016763395.1 Kofleriaceae bacterium | reverse complement strand
TTCGAAAGCCGAATACAGGCCTCGTAGATCGAGATCAGACCTAAGCAAATCTCTAAGTTTCTCAGACCGAGCGGAAGCAACAAATCGCAATTCCGGTGCGGACAACTCCTCGGCCAAATACTGAGCGCAGAGTCCGACGTCCAAGTACTCAAGCTCTGCCGGTGACAGTAATTTTTCCAAGCTACCAGCAATATTTCGCTCCAGCGAAGCAAATGCCGAGACATCCGAATAGTACTCACGCACGCGTCCGAAGCTGCGAGCGATTACCGTCCAGCGTTTTTGTGTCTCTTCGCCGACCACAGAGAACCAGAAGTGCAGCGCTGTACTTCGCTCGATCGCCGGGTATCGCAGTAGCCCCGCAACTTCTCGCATTGCCAACACCTTGGCCAAAATCAGTGTAGCGTCGGCATCGTGAATTCCACGCTCGTACCCATCTTCGTAGCGCTGCTGAGCGAAGCTCGATACCGCCGCACCTAGCGTCTGATCGCGAAGCGCATCGTAGAGCTGTGCCAAGCTCTTGTCCCCGTCCCCGGACTCGGCATCGAAGAGCAGACAGGCAGCGAGATACTCACCGCGATAGACCTCTGCCGTTTCAGAAATAAGCTCCTGGCTCCAGATACTCCGCGTTTCAAGAAACTCTTCATCTCGGACAACTTCGAAAAAATCGGTCCCGCCAATATGCAGGGCCATATCATCGCCGCGCGGCACCAAATTCAGTTCGGTGGCCGCCGTGTTTACAGCGAATCGATGTTCCCCGAGCTTGATAATGTTTTCGCCGTCTTCGAAGAGATCTTGCTTGTCCCGAAGCGAGCGCATTGCGTCTTGCTTGGTACTTTTTAGTTTGGAGAGTAATTCTTCGCCGCGAACCGCGTCCCCGATCTCTGTGAGTTGTTCGCAAATCTGCCTTATCTTTAAGGCCATGGCATCGGCCGCGAAGTACGCGTTAACCTCGTCAGCTGAGGCGAGCGCTCGAGCGCGCCGACCTACCCCACTTAATATTCGTTCCGCCGCCCCTACAAGGTTTTGCGCCTTTCGCTGTCGGGCATCGAGAAGCTGTTGCCGCTTGGTCGAAAAGGCCTCGTAGACGTCCTCTCGTTTGTTCGCAAGCTCAACGAGAAACTCATCAAACTCGGCAAAGTGAGCCTCTAGCTCCTCGACCTGAACCATCACCCGCGACAACTCATCATCACAACGCTGGGGAGTGTCACTCAGCGCAATGGCACTGGTAACCGCTTGTCCGAGAAGCTTAAATTGAGCACCAAATTCCGCTTTGCCCTCGTGATTTCTCAGCTCACGACGAGCTCCCTCGACCTCGGCCCGCACTCGATTCACCTGTGCAAAGGCATCAGAGATTGACTCAAGCACAGCGGTTCGTTGCGTTGTGTCATCAATCTGCAAGTTGGTCGCAACTTCACTGAGTAAGTCGAGACCCTCGCTAGTTGCGGCGACCTGCTCGAGCAACGGATCGATTTCGGACACACGGGTTGCTTCTTTGAGAAGCGTCAGTGTTGCGTCCAATTCCTTCTTTATCGGAGCGAGAGACTCTGGACGCAGCAAGAACGCAACACAATGCTGCGAAACTCGCTCGAAGTGCTCAACTATCACCTCTTCAAGCTCTATCAGTCGCGCTTCATCGGCGTACCGCATTTCGCGAAGACCAATAAGATGTCCGCGCTCTGTACGGAGTTTGGTGAGGCCCTCCATAAACAGCCCAACCGCGTCCCAATGCTCAGAACGCAAGTCCCGCTCCATTGCCTCCACGGTTTCTTCCGCTGCTGCCAACGCGTTTTTGGCGTCACCACGCAGCGCCAGCACCTTCTCGAACTCATCGATAATGAGCTCAACAGAGTCGTTGATCTCGCTAATGTGCTGCTTTAGGTTGCCAACCTCTTCGTGATCAAGCCAATAGTACGCGTCCAGAGCCCGTTTACTGGTAGCGACAACATCCTCATAGGTATACCGCGTAGGCTCCGCCTGTCCGAGAAGACGACACAGGCTGAACGCGTCCGAGATACCGCGAACAAGCTCAGCATTTCCTACTTTGGCCAAAAACGAGCCGTCCGTCGGCACCGATGCCGCAAACTCAGCCGAGGTAAAGGGCGTCTGCCACACTTGCATCGGATGAACACGGGTGGGCTCGTCACTCAGCGAACGAAACACCACCAGCCGACCGTCATTGAAGAGCGAATACCCATGGCAGTGAATCGGTGCCTGCACTTCTTTGCGAATCAGGTTGTAGGGAAAGAGTGAATAGTGTCCGTCACTGCGGCGGTGAAAAATGTAGAGAATGTCTTCCCCGTTGGGGGAGCGAATCACTTTCTCAAACTGCAGGTCGCTGCTATCGCCCTCAAAGGTCTTGTAGCTACCCGTCTGCAGATAGAAGCCATTGGGGAAAATAATGCCTTGATCTTCGGGAAGCTGCAGACACGCCTCGCCTATCGAATCAATGCGCGTCACCTCGTGTGTCCGAGTATTGATGACTAAGAACCGTTCCTGAGTCTCCCGGTACGGAATCACTCGTAGAAGAATTAGAGTCCCAAGTCGAGCATACGCCCAGCGCGCATCGTCGAGAGTTTGGTTGGCCTCCTCAACCCGGGCGTCGTACACCCCTTCGCCAACCGAGGTATTGTTCTCAAGCTTTATGGTAATCGAGCCGCCGGTGTTGTCGACAAAGAGCAAGTCGCAAACATTGAAGTGCGGGTATTTGCCGTTTACCTGGTCATCTCGTCCGAGAGAAGTCCACTCAAAATCGTAGGCAGGCGGCAACTCATAGTCCGCCAAGCCTCGATCATCGACATAACGCAGCTGACCGTCGCCACCGATATTCCACTTGAAGACTTTGATGTCTTGGTGAGAGTTCCCAATTTGAAACACGGCCAAGAGGTGCTCATCATTTTTGACGAGTTGCAGCAGTTTGGTATCGCGTGCGTAGCGATAGGTTGTAGAGAAGTCCTTGTCAAAAGCATCGGCCGTCAGAAAGCCATTCGCCGAGGAGATGTCGACTGGAGAGCAATCGAAGCCGCCTTCGTCTAGCGCCGCGAAGTGATGCAACCCGAAAACGTCTGTGATGCTCGTCTCGCTCTTTAGACCAATGAAGACGTTGTAGCCAAAGAACAGAAATTCTCCGATACTCACGATGTCGCGAGGAACACAGTTATTCTCTGTGCGTACGCGTTCGTTGGCGATTACCTCAAGCGCCGAGCCACCGAATACTTCTTGCCGCCGTGCATTGAGCGCTTCCACGGCCTTCGCCAGTGAGCGGCCATGACTTTCGAGACGACCACGAAGTACTTCGTAGTTTCCCCCCTCTAGTTCGCCGTCTTCAGCAGATGCTTCCCGGGTATCCATAGTCTTCTAGCCGATGCCTAGGTCTTTGGCCTTGTCCAACAGAACCTTTATTTTCCCTTTCGTGCCATCATCCGCTTCGCTCATTAAATGGGTAAGCGCGCCCGCAATGGACAGGTTTTTCAGTGTCTCGCTATCGACGCCGGAGCTAGCGATAATGTCTTTGATACCGCCGAGTAAATCCCCATCGCCATCGAGGTAGCCACCCAGTGCCTTTTTCAGTACTTCCGAATTGTCGTAGACTCCATCAATCTGCTGTCCGAGGGTTACCGAGCGAACAAAGCGCTCGAAGAACTCACCATCGCCGCCGACGATATTAAAGTTGGCATTGGACATCGCCTCTCCGAGAATTCCCGAGTGATGTTTCGCCATTTCAACTTTGGAGCGAAGCTCTTCCATTGCGATTTCTACTCGCTTCTCCAATCGAATCCGGAATTCTTCGTGGTCCTTGGCAGGTCCATCCAGATGTTTCATCGCGTCAGCCTTCGCAGCCAAACCAGCTGCTTCAGCACGCATCATCTTCTCGGTAGCGGCAGCATCGGCTTCTTTTACGATAACCTCAGCCATCAATTTCTCACGCAGGGATACCGCATCAGCCACGCCCTGACGCTCGGACGCCTCGGCAGCCGCTTGCTTTGCTTTCGCTGTCGCGAGCCCTTTTTGCTCAATGCCCACTGCATCGGCAAGGTGACGTTCGCGCAAGACCTCGGCTTCCACTTTGCCTTCGCGCTCAGTAACGATGACCGCCGCCTCACGAACCTTAACCTCCGCCAGGCCCTGCTTCTCAATCGCCAGGGCACCAGCCTCGCGAACTCGGACAGCCGCCAAACCACTCGCAGCTTCCTCCGCTTGCGCGCCTTCTGCCAGGCGAATCTTCGCCCGAGCCTCTTTGTCCGATGCGTCTAGATCTGCTTCCGCCGTGACAATTCGCTGCCGGGCCACAGACTTTGCAACTTCTTCTTGTGCTTCGGCGCCCTTCACTTCTTTGATCATATGCTCTTGCGCTTGAGCGTCCGCCATGATCACGGTGACCTCTCTAGTTCGCTTGGCATCAGAGTGGGCACGCAAATCCTTGATCGCCTCTTCTTCCTGTGCAACGCCCTTTTCCACGGCAATACGTTGGCTAACGACTGTCGCAATCTCTCGCTTCTCAATCTCAACAGCCTTGGTCTTGTCGATTGTTCTCAGCGTTACCTCTTTGTCGCGCTCGACGTGTTCTAGCTCGGTAGAGCGCTGCACGCGGACTTGCTCGACTTGTACTTCGCGCTGGCGTGCCTGTTCTGCAACTTCCAATGCTCGCTGGCGAGCAATCTCGGCCAGGGAAACGTCTTCCTGCACCTTCTGTTGTTTCACGGCAGTCTGTTGATGCTCATCAAGTCGCAAACGCTCGGCTTCGTTGCTCTCCCTAGCTTTAGAGATGGAAATTTCCTTGTCTCGTTTTGCCTCAGCATCGGCGCGTGCTTGGTCAAATCGATAGATAGCCTCATCAGCGGCCAAATCCTGGCTGCCCATTTCCATGCGCTCGCGTTGCTTTAGCTCATTGGTTTGAACGTTCGCTATCGTCGTGATCTCGGTGATCTTTCGGATGCCCTGAGCGTCCAAAATATTGTGCGGATCCATGGTACTCAGCGGCGTTTGCTCTAGGTAATCAATCGCCGCATCATCGAGAACGAAGCCGTTTAGATCTTTGCCAATCACATGAATAATCTGATCTTTAAAGTCATCACGTTGGGTATAGAGCTGTTCAAAATTCAGCTTCTTGCCCACCGTCTTTAGTGCCTCAGAAAATTTCGCAGCGAACAAATCTTCGAGAGTCTTTTGGTCCGAAGCGCGCTCACAGCCGATCGCCTGGGCCACCCGAAGAACGTCCTCCCTGGTTTTGTTGACTCGGATGAAGAAATTCACCTTGATGTCCGCACGGATGTTGTCCATGCAGATGAGCCCTTCCTTGCCTCGCCTGTCGATTTCAATCCTCTTCACCGAAATCTCCATCGTCTCCGCACGGTGAAATACCGGCAACACAACGCCGCCAGTAAAGGTAACTTCAGGCTCCGCCTTCATCTTGTTGATGATAAGCGCCCTGCCCTGATCGACCTTGCGATAAAATCGCCCGATCATGACCAGGATTCCGATTAGAAATATTGCTCCGCCGCCGATGAGAGCAAGTACAAGTTGTTGTGGCATAGCTACCTTTATTCCTTCTTGTCTGTAACCAGACTGTCCATTTGCTCCACGAGATAGGCCTCGCGGGTATTGTCATAATCAATCACGAGAGCTTGCCTGCCCTTGCTCAGAGAATTGTCCGAATCACACCGAATTGAGATTACCAGCACATCTCCGCCATCTACGATGCGCCCCTGTCCGAACTTTTTGTCGACTGTCCCTGTATCCACCGTACATGTGCTACCAACGTAGTGTTGCCGGCTTGGCGCGGAATGAGTCCTAAAAAGCGGTGCTAAGGGCCGGACAACCAAAGAAGCCAAGAGAAGCCCGGCAACGAGAGCTACGATGAAGATTCCGCTTCGCATTCCGATAGCGATGACACCCGAGAAATTGTCCGCCAAATAGTGTACGCCGAGCAGCGAAATTACCCAGGCGATGACAGCAATCGTAGTTAAGCTGATCGTAAGTGGTACTTTTCGTATACCGAGTCCGGTTAAAAACGTCGAAGCGCCATCACCAACATCACCCGCGTCGCCGACATCGCCAGCGTCCCCGCCGCCAAAATCCCCATCGGCGCCGCCCAAGATATCGAGGTCGAGCGCTCCGAGAATTACGAACAACCAGTACACGATCGAAATGCCCACCACAATGGTCAGCAAGACCGTGGGATACTGCAATGATGCTTGAATTAGTTCGCTCATGGACTCACCGTCAAAAGTTCAGAGAGAGACTGTACGCCTCTTGGCCGAATTCGGTGTCGTTCCATAGAGCCAATTCGCCACTACATGCACTCTTGCACTGCGGTATCGGTAATAGCGAGCGATCTACTGTGATGCTCTTGCATGATTGAGGCTGTAGCCTACATTGATTTATTGTCACGAATCAGGATAGCAGTCCGGCTTCGCTTAGCCACTCGAAGCGATCTTTTTCGGAAGGATCTGCGCTTCGGTGGCGTGTCGACAGCGACCGCGAGCAACACACGTTACGAGTCCAACACACTCCAAAAACAATGGCCTAGGCGGCCGAACTCAGCAGTCGCGTTTCCTTTGGAGCGCCACCGACATGCGATAAGTTCGCAATCCGAGAACATCCTCGCAACGCAATTGCGATGATCTGATGATAGAGGGACATCAGTATAGTTCTCAGCCTACGAAAGAGGGTGATGGCAGTCTCTATAGAGAAAAATGGTTTGAACTTTTGGTTGTTAGATAGGTTCATCAGTGCCCGAGCAACATACCGCAGCGCGTCATTTGTCGCCACAGTAAAATGATGCGCCGTGTCAAAACACACAAGTGTCATTTCGCCAGTTAGCGGTCTAAGGGACGCTTCGCATGTCAGCTGCCGATATCGTACTTGTCGAGCTTGTAGTACAGAGCCGAGGTTTTGATCCCGAGAAGCCGTGCGGTTTCGGTTTTCACTTCTCGCGCCTTTTGAAAGGCTTTGAGAATGAGTTGACGCTCTAGGTCCTCAAGTATGTCCGGTAAACTCATTTCTTTGGGAACGCTGAGTTGCTCCTCATTGCTCTGCCCCTGCAAAATAGGCGGCAGTGCATCGACTTGAATCTCCCTGCCCTCGGCAAACACCAAACTCTGCTCGACCATATTTTCAAGCTCTCGAACATTTCCCGGCCACGAGTAAGCCATAAAGCGCCCTAGCGCGTCATCGGCAATACCACGAATGTCAGCATTTGTCTTAGGTGCAAGCTTTTCTATAAAGTGATTTACCAGGAGGGGAATGTCGTCTCGGCGTTCTCGTAAGGGTGGCAGAGTCATGGGAATAATATGCAGCCGGTAGAACAAATCCTCCCGAAACCGCCCTTCGGCGACTTCTGTTTCGAGATTCTTGTTAGTCGCGGACACAATCCTCACGTCTACCTTGATAGGACTTTCGCCGCCAACTCGCTCAAACTCCTGCTCTTGGAGAACCCGTAGAAGTTTCACCTGCATGCTCATCGGAATGTCCCCGATCTCATCGAGGAAAAGCGTGCCACCATCGGCGAGTTCAAAACGCCCCATCTTTGTCCGAATCGCTCCAGTAAAGGCCCCTTTCTCATGTCCGAAAAGTTCACTTTCGAGCAGAGTCTCGGTTAGGGCAGCACAGTTAACCTTAATAAACGGGCCATCCTTACGCTTACTGAGGGTGTGAATAGCGCGGGCAACTAGCTCTTTTCCTGTACCACTCTCGCCGTAGACAAACACGGTAGAATCGGTTTTTGCTACCTTTTCGATGGTTTTGTATACTTTGCGAATGCACTCGGACGCTCCGATGATATCGGCGAAGCGGTAACGCTCTTCACTCTCTCCCCGCAAATACTCATTGTGAGCCTGAAGTTTGTGCTTCTCTCGATGAATCGCCACCAGCTCCAGCGCCCGTTCTACTTTCAGCCGGACAACTTCGGGAGCAAAGGGCTTGGTCAGAAAATCAAAGGCCCCAAGTTTCATCGCCTCCACCGCAGTCTCCACCGTCCCAAAAGCTGTAATAAGCATGAATGGAACCTGGGCGTCGAGCTGCCGAATGGCGCGCAACACAGCAACCCCGTCCATGCCATCCATTTTCAAGTCGCTGATCACAAATGCCACGTGGGGATTTTGTGTAAACAACTCCACACCTCCTACGCCGCTAGAGGCTGTAAGGGTTTTGTGTCCCATGCGGCGAATGGTATGTGCCAAGCCTTCGCGGATGGTTTCGTTATCATCGATGATGAGGATGGTGTAACTCATTGCTTCTCTACCTCAGGCTCTTGATCGCCAGCAGATTCTAGCGAAATCGTAAAACAGGTTCCGTCCACGTCGTTGGAAGTGACTGTGATAGTACCCCCATGATCGGAAATGATCTCATGTACAAATGCCAAACCGAGTCCTGTGCCCTTCTCTTTGGTCGTGTAAAAGGGTTCAAATAGGTGCTCACGAGCGTCCTCACTTATGCAGGAGCCGAAATTTGATACCGAGAAGTAGCTTGTATCCTTGGCGCGCCACGACTTCAGCGTAACTGCTTTGTCCGATCCCGCCCCAGCTTGAATCGCATTTTGCAGCAAGTTCAATATCGCGCGACGCAACTGCTCCGGGTCTGCGCGGCAGAATACCGGTTCTAGTTCTACAACGATTTCCACGGACAAATCCCGGGCCAACGCAGCCTCCAAGTCGACGACCTCTTCTACGAGTCCGTGCAGTCCGGTCGAGACTAGAGATGGCTCTGCTCTGCGCGCGTACTCCAAGAAGCTAT
>JAESTW010000363.1 GCA_016763395.1 Kofleriaceae bacterium | reverse complement strand
GCGAGTGATTTTGAGTCAGAGATGGCGGAAAAGCGCCGGTTTCGGCGGAGTCCGACTTTCACCACGGGCTGCTACAGGTCGAAACGAAACTTGTAGGTTTCAACCCGATTCTCAAATACTTCCACTCGGACTGTCTTCTTTTTCCCGGACGGCGGGTTGATCAACTGCAGCCGGTGCACACCGACGCTCATTCTATAGCGTCCAGATTGCTGATAGGGCTTGCGCTTGCCATTTTCGTACACCTCGGCCCAACCGTTGGGGATCGAGATATTGATATAACCATACCTCAGACTATTCTTAAGAGTTTCTCGCACTTCAAAAACACTATCGCGGACCAGAGAGACTTGTAGAGCGATAGTTTTGTAGTCCTTGCGCTTGAGTTGCAGGCTACGATCCGGGCCCGGGCGCAGGTCTCGCTTCTCCAATGGTGTTGTGCCGAGCAAGGCCCCATCTAGCCAAACTTCTGCACCGGGCGGCTTCGTTATCACCGCAAGTCCCGCTTGAAAGGCAACAAGCTCCACCGCAATCAGGTTTTCTGCGTCTTGTGCCAGAGTCGTCGTCGTCTCGTGGTCCTCATAGCCGAGCAGGAAGAGTTTTACCTGAAGCTCCGATCCGACTTCGCGTTGCACGCTCAGTGGAGTCACGTCGCGCTGCCGATGACCATTGATAACGACTGTGGCACCGGGCGGAGTGGACTCAACCCGTAGTTGGGCTTGGACTAGAGTTGGCACAGGCGGCGGTGATGCATCTGCGACCAGCGCCGCGTTGGCCTGCTCGTACGAAGGAGTTCGCAATGCGAAAAACACCAATACAGCCGCGAGCCCGCCAAAGATGACCAGCGAGTAGAGCACCCCCCGGCGCATGCTTTTGTGCACCGTTTTCGCTTCAAAGTATCTACTCTCTTGTCCGGGTTGGCCCCCGACGACCCCGAATTCGGGTGCGGAGACCGCCGATTGCTCGGAAGTATTGCCTCGAATTGACTGTGGAGTCGCAGCCACGGTTTCACGTTCGAGTTTCCAGATGGTTACCCCGCCAGCATCAACCCCAGCTTTTATCATTGTGCCAGCATCGACGTCCGAGAGAGGCTGTAGTTGGGTATTGGCGAGTCCCACATCTTCCGATGAAACTGCGGTTTTGCGAGCGATATCAGTTTCACTTCCGGCGCCTGCGAGCTGCGCGCGGATCATCTCGTCAAACGCGCCACCAGGAGTGTTCTCGGATTTCTCATCGGACTTGAGATCGATACTTTCGCAGGCCTCCCGGACAGCCTCCTCGACATCCAATGCAGTTGCAACAATGGTTGAAGTGTAGCTAGCTTCGACAAGCCCGCGCATGACTTCCGGGCCAGTTATCACCCGTTTAGCAGGGTCACGCTCAAACATTTGGGCCAATACATCATCGACCGCCACCGGAATTCCTTCACAGATCTCGGACAGTTTGGGGATCGGCATCGAGTGTATATTCGATGCGATGTCGTCCGACGAAGTCCCTGGAAAGAGCTTTCGGCCGCTGAAAACCTCGAAGATGACGACCGCTGCAGAGAAGATATCAGAAGCCTCGGTCAGCGAGGCAGCTTGCGTCTGCTCGGGAGACATGTATCTCCACTTTCCCATCACTCGTCCGGCATCACTGCTCAGCTCCTTGTGCATCGCGGTCGCGATCCCAAAGTCTGCAATCTTCACCTCGCCTGCTTTGGACAAAAGCACATTGGACGGAGACACATCTCGGTGCACAACATCGTGAGAATGGGCAAAGGACAGCCCGCGGATCATTTCTGTCGAAATATGAAATGCGGCGGGAATAGGAATTCGCTGCTTCTTGTCTCTATAGAATTTGAGTAGTGCGGCCAAGTCCAGGCCGTCGACAAGTTCCATGGCGATAAACAGGGTTCCGGCGAAACGGCCGAAGTCCATGACTTGCACCACATTGGCGTGAGACAACCCAACGGCCAGTTTTGCTTCGACGATAAAGCGCTCTTCGAACTCGGGATCCTTGGCTAGCTCTGGGATAATTTTCTTGATCGCCAGAGTTTTTTCAAAGCCATGAGCCCCTAGCGCCTTGGCACGAAACACCTCTGCCATACCACCAACGGCGATTCGGTCGAGAAGTTCATATCGAGAGGGTGCAAGTGCCATAGCCGGTTTGCCCGAGGAGCGCTATAGTATGCCGACTAGACAAAATTATCTTGCAATAGACGATTATGAATTTCATTTCATCATGTTAAGGACATCTACATTTTCACTCTGGCCCGGGTTAGTGACCTGGGTCTTGTTGACACTCGTCAGCTCGGCCGAGCTCGCAGCTGCGCCCAAAAACATCGCGATTCTCAACATGAGCACAGCGCCCGAGTCGGCTCAGGTTGCGGCCAAAGCCCGCCAAATCATCGATAACAACCCAGAATTGCGCACCACCAACCCCGGTGATTTGTCTCGTGCGCTCGAGGGCATGTTCCCGCTCGGAGGTCCTGACGTACTGATCTTCGAAAAAGTCGACCAGGCTCTGGAGTTGAGTGAACAGGCCTTCAGTAGTTTTAAGCCCAAACTGGCCAAAGTAAATCTCGAAAAAGCTCGTGCCCTGCTCTTCTCGCTGCCCCCGAGTCGGCCGGCCTATCAACGTCTGGCCGATCTGAGCTTTCAAATGGCCCTCATTCACTTGCGAGACGAAAACCGCGGATTGGCAATTCGAGAATTTCACTTGCTACACAAACTCGATGCTCGAGAGTCTATTGATCCCGTTCGCTACGCCCCCGACGTTGTTAAAGCCTTCACTCAATCGCGAGCGCAGCTGGCTGCTGCCGCCGACAAGTCCAGCACGATAACGGTATCAGCGACCTACGATGGCGCTCCGGTATATCTCAACGGCAAGCTGGTCGGCAACGCTCCGATTGAGATTGCAGTTGTGCCCGGAACCCACCTCGTCGCCATCGCCGCGCCGCAGTACCAAGCAGTTACGAGAGCTCTCGAAATTGATCCGGACAGCAACGAGTTACTGCGATTTGATCTCAAACCTCGCTCCCCGGTTGTCCGAGCACTCAACATGCGTTACCAAGCCAGTCAAACGGGTCTGCTCGACGATCAGATTCGAGAGGTTGCCGCGCGAACAGCCCTACTGGTCGGAAGCGACGCAGTGCTAGTTCTCATCGATAAAGGCGACGAGACGGTCGCAACACTCTACGACCAGCGGCTCGACAGGCTCAGTTTTAACCGTCCGGTTGATGAGAGTCTCGACATGCTACTCGGCCTCGTAATAGAAACTCCCAGACCTGGAATCGTCGAAGCAGCAGCACCGATTATGCCAACTCTACCTTGGTATCGCAGCCCCTTGGGCATTGCGGCTATCGGCGGAGGAACCGCCATTACCATCGGTATATTGGGTGTATTGACCTTGAGCGGCAGTGGGCCGGAACCATTCGATGGTTTCACCGAGATCTTCGGACCCAACCCGGGAATTCGATTTTGAGAATACTTCTCAGTGCAGCCGTTCTCAGTGCAGCCGTTCTCGCGATGCTATTGTCTGGAGCGTGTTCAGACGACGCGAGCGGTGATGCAACGATAACCCTAAGCTTGGACACCACATCGGTAGATAGCGACTGTCCCAGTTCAAATTGCGAAGACTACGGCATGAGCTGTGGCGCGACAATCATGATGCGCTTTGTCGACGCCGACACCGGAGAGCAGCTCAATCGCGGCGGTGGTGATGACACACCCTTTTTCCTGTGCGTTGAAGCAGCCAGTAGCGACACGCTGTGTTCATTGTCCGAGTTGGCTCCACAACTGCGTTTCTTTGACCTACCTCCGCAGAACAGTCGAGTCGAGGTCGCGATATTTAGCAGCGACGATTTACCCGGAAACTGCGACGAGTTGCTGGAGAGCGAGCTATTTGATCTGCGTGGCATTTTTTGAGAGACGTTGATCCTCAACCCGCCTTCGCTGGAGCTGCCTATTTTCAAGCGAGAAGTACTAGAGAAGTTGAGGTCCCTCTCGCGTGTACCAATCCGACACTCTTAGAAAGCCTGAGCTGTGAGGCCAACCTCCGGGTTGTCACACTTGCCACCGTCAGGGATATTGAAACCGTACGAGATATTCGCAAAGACGACGCCACCAGCATCACAGTCGCCCTCGGAGAAGCCAAGGAAGAATCGGATGGAGAAGGTGGTTCCTTCTTTGTATTGGACGTGGCGGATACCGAAAACTTACCGTTGAACAACGACGGTGAAACCCCGGTTTACACCTCAGAACTACTCTTGAGAGTGGGGTCGACTTTGTGCGCAGTCACCCTGGAAGATGTTCCTCAAGCGACTCCTAGCATCAGTTGTGAGCACTATCTCTTCCGCGCAGACCCGCTCGAGATTCAGCCCGTTTTGGTTGGCAAAGAGATCGTGACGGCGATCGTCGATGCCCTGGGGCTTGGGGATTTCCCCCAGGATGGCATTGTCATCGGACGCGTAGTCGACGAGAGCTTTCGCCCCATCGCCGGAGCTCGAGTTTTCCCCTCTACCGGCACCGTTATGTATCTGAGCGAAGATATGAGTACGTTGTCGAGTGAAGTTAGTTCTACTTCAGGATATTTTGTGTCAATTGACACTGAGTTTGGCAGCAACTGGACTGCGCTAGATGAGACCGGGCAGTCTCAAAGTGGCAATCCGATAGCTGGTCTCGTTCGGGGCAAGACAAGCTCTCTCATCATCCGCATGACCGGAATTGTCATCAGCCAATAAGTATCGAGTACTGCGTCAAGAGTAGAGTTGTCCCCGATGTAGGCAACAGGTTTGTCAACAGTTATTCACAGCACTTTTCTCAATAAGCTGACGAAAAACAACCACGTAGCCGATCTCCCAACAGTCTGAGGGAAAGCTGTGAATAACTATCATTCACCCTTAGCAGTCTAGGATGAGCCTCTTTCGCTACCGATATCGAAGGTAACTCACTAGGGTTTTGAGGAGCCCAGTCCAAGGCGATTCAGCATTTTGTGGATTGACATTCTATCGATCCCAGCGGCCCGAGCGGCCGACGAAATGTTGTGGCCGTGCTCATCCAAGAGCTTGGTAATGTAGCGACGCTCAAACTCAGAAACCAGCTCTTGCTTGAGAACCTTGAAGGGAATTTTCGTGTCAACCACAACTTCGACGCCGCGTTCTTCGCCCGAGTACTCTGCTGTGGGAACCGTGTCACCCGGCGGCGGGCTTGGCTTGGAACTGGTCTCCGGTATCGGCTCTGGCGGCGGTGAAGAACTTGGCAATCCACGAAGCGCTGTCTTGCTCATCGGAGATTCGGACAGCAATACGGCCCGCTCAATGACGTTGCGCAATTCCCGGACATTGCCCGGCCAATCATGACGTTTCATGAGCTCGATCGTCTCGCCAGTAATTGCCGACTGCTCCGCACCTGGAATCAGATCTAGAAAGTGCTTTATCAGGGCTGGTATGTCTTCTCGTCTCTCGCGTAAAGGTGGCACGTGAACACGAGCCACAGCCAAGCGATAATATAGATCTTCGCGAAAGCGCCCACGATTGACCTCAACTCCTAAGTCTCTGTTGGTGGCGGCAACAACCCGGATATCGACATGAATGGTCTTGGATCCACCGATGCGCCGAACCTCTTTGCGTTCCAAAACCCGCAAGAGCTTGGGTTGCATGCTCAGTGGCAACTCGCCAATCTCATCCAAAAACACCACTCCTTTGTGGGCCCTCTCAAAAACTCCTGCATGGGCACTTGTGGCGCCAGTGAAAGCCCCTCGCTCGTGTCCGAAGAGCTCACTTTCAATTAGGTTTTGTGGAATTGAGCCACAGTCCAGGACAACGAAGGGACCAGGACGACGCGGAGACATCTCGTGCATCGCCTCAGCAACCAACTCTTTGCCGACCCCCGTTTCCCCGGTAATTAGAACCGTTGCGTCCGAGGGTGCGATCTTTTGCAATCGGGCGAAAAGCTGTCGCATCTTGACGCTCTCACCGAGCATGCCAGCGTAGCTGTCCATCGCCGCCAACTGCACCTCCACCGACTCACTCAGTGGCTGGAAGCGAAGCTTTGTCGTGCCTACGTGAATGATGGTTTCCGGGTTGATATAGATGTCATTGACTCGCAACCCGGACACAAAGGTGCCATTGGTGGAGTCGAGGTCTCTCAGCCTGTACCCGCGGTCATCCAGGGTGATTTCAAAGTGGATACCGGACACGCCAGAGTCTGAGAGCTGAAGCTCGTTGCCCTTTCTGGCACCGACTCGTATGCAAGAACTCTCAAGGTCCCGAGACATGCCTTTGTCCGGTCCCGCAAGAATGTCCACTCGACATCGCCTAACCCGCAGGCCACGAGCTCTGCCGCCAATATAGGTAGTCCACGTGCCAGTACGAAGGTCATCAACTTCCATGTACGCCGACTATAACAGAGGGCCTTGCACCATTGTGACTTGATGCACTAGCAAGCGTTGGCCCATATGATACGGAAAGCAATCACTTGCCCCTTTGCTATGTTATCTGACAGGTGGTGGAACGATCTGCCTCCGTGGCCGCCGCGGTGGTGGCCGTGGCGGCGATGGAAGAGCCGGCGAGAAGAAAAAGGGATAGCTCACTTTGACCACGCCGCCACCTTGGGGCGCGGGAAACTGCATCCTCAATATCGCCATTTTTACGCATCGTGAAACCGAGGTCGGCATACCAGTCGCGCTTGCCTTGGAAACCCGGCCATTGGCGCCAATCGTGAACGTCGCTGAAACCCTGCCCGAAAGACGTGGCTGCAACCTGAGCTGCTTTTCATAACAGTATCGAAATCGATTGATATTACGGCGAATGACTCGTCTGATGATAGTCCGACTCAGCGCTCCTGTACTAGTCAATTGTCCGGGTCTCACCCGAGGCCCCTTGGCCTGGTATCCCCTGCCATTGCCGATAGAGCCCAAACCGATCGTTCCGTAGCCTGTTCCGCCGCCCCCCGGACCAACGCCCGAGAGTCCGTAGCCATAGCCTCCAGTAGAGCCTATGCCCACGCCTGCGAGAGATTTAAAGGCTTCTGGTGGTGGAGGAGGAGCCATTCCTGTGCGTGTTGTTGACTCGGGATATTGAATCATGATCGCCGCATTGACCCGTGTCGCCTTGCCGGCAGTTGGAAAGTTCATTGCCAATACAACCCGCTCAAGACAAGCGATCAAGTCCGGCTTAGCGCCCTCGGTTTTGAGTTTAACCGCCCCGGACGCGTCGACATCCAATACCAGCCCGACTGTCCAATGCGACGAAAAGTCTGCCTTGTAGGCACAGGCCTCGAGTTTCTGCCCCGACACGTGAAGCACTTCAGAGCTGCGAGATTCACCTAGACCTCCTTGGGTGGCATCGATGCGAAAAGTAGCCGTGTACGGTGAAGGCGAGTCAAGTAGGGCAACTTTCGCCTCAGAATCCTCCTCCTTGGCAACAGGAAGAGGTACCGAAGCCACTTCCTTTGGTCCAGCGGCTGACCTTGTCTCTGTACTGCTACTGCGCTGAGGCCCTCCGCAGCAAATTGCCGAGCCAGCACAAACGAAAGCGTAGAAACCGAGAAAACTTCGCATACTGGCAGTGTACGGCGAATTTCCCTGGTTGCAAATCCCCTCAAAGACGCCGTATTTTACGCAGTCACAAGTCTGAGCCCTCGTATGCCGCCCCGCTCCATCCACCCGGCAAAGTGCTACACTCGCAGGGCTGTTCAATGCCCAAATCCACCAATGTCTTAACGCCCGTTCTCCTGGCGATTCTATTGACGGTCATTGCGTCGACGGTAGCTCTAATGGCCAAGTCCACAGCGGCCGGCTATCTCTCTAACCTCAACCTTGAGCATCCCGAGCTCGCCAAACACGCGCCAATCCTTGGCTTTGCCCCACAACGTACATCTCGCAGAGTTATTCTTATTATCGTCGATGGGCTGCGGCTACAGGATTCATTTGGACGTCCGACGATGGGGCGACTGCGCAGAGCCGGTATCGACACGACTGCCCAGTCCCACTATCCCACGATTTCTCGTCCGAACCACACTGCACTCGTCACGGGCGTGCCTCCACTCGCCTCTGGAGTGCGGAACAACACATACCGCTCACCAGTTCTCATCGATTCGATCATGGACCGGTTGCAGGCAGAGGGACGAGAGGCAACATTTATTGCCGATGTTTCGCCGAGCCTAGCCTATCTATTTAGTGATGATTTCGCGGCAATGTACTACGGCAATTGGACCGGTGCAGTTGCCAAGTCGACGCAGCTCGCTCTGGCCCGTGGCCAAAGTGATCTCTTGGTCATCATCCCTGGAGCTGTTGATACCGCTGGCCACGATCACGGCGGTGACTCTCTCCAATATCGAAATGCTGTCACCGAAGTGGACAGGATACTCGCGCAAAGTCTCGTGAACGTTGACTTGAGCCTGGACACTATCATTATTACTGCTGATCATGGCCATACAGACGATGGTGGTCATGGCGGAGAAGAGGAGTCGGTCATGCGAGTTCCTCTTATCCTAGCGGGTGCAGGCATTGTTCCGGACGCACTGCTTGGTAAAGTTGACCTTATCGACGTTGCTCCAACCATCGCCGCACTCCTGGGAATCCCAGCCCCCGGACACGCCCTCGGCCGAAGCCTAAGCGAAGTGCTGACGATCAGCGCCGCGGACAAAGAGCAGCTGCGCCGTTCGGACAGGTTGCGAATCGAGCGAAACACCAAAATCTACAAAGAGTCGCTTGCGCAGGCGCGGACTCATAGCCAATCGACCAAGCGAAACCGATTCTTTCTGCTCTCTGGGCTTTTTGCAGTGGCAATCCTACTGCTGTGGGGAGCTCGAAAAGTAGGAGCCCTGGTTGTCGATTGGCGCGTTCTACTTATTGCCGTTCCTGCCTACCCTCTGTGCTACTACGGGTTACTGGACCTCTTGGGGCAAAGCCTCAGTTTCTCGGCCTTGCAGGACCAGGGTTCCGAGATGAGCAACCTAATGCGCTTCGGACTCATCGCAACCGCCGTCCAGGTGTTAGCCGGTTGGTTGGTATTGCAAAATCGCGTTGTCTTGCGGGACCGACTAGCAGCTGCCAATGCGTTGGTCCTGTTTGGCCTCTTGGTCGCATGGATTCCGGCAGCGTTACTATGGGCCCTTCATGGAGACGCGCCACACGTCGAAATTCCCGGTTCAACTGTCGCGCTCCTCATTCCAGCAAACTACATCGCAGTATCAACCTATGCCGTTGGAGCAACTCTGCTCCTGGTATTGGAAATAATCGTCTTCTTTGCTCGCGCGGTCGATCCACGCGTGAGGATTCGGCGCCTAGAGCGAGCCGCGCTGAGAGAGCGAAACCGACTGCTCATCGAGGAAAAGGAAAACGAGTAGCGGTCTCTTCCCGTACGGCGTCGAACTCTAATTTTTAGTATGGATGACTAGTTACTTGGCCATCTTGCGAAAGATGTTCTCGATCTTGCGCCGACGTTTTTTGTTGGATTTCCCCCGGACATCCTCAACTCGAAGGTGCAGCCCTACTCTCTTGATTCTCGATCGCCAGCGCAGAGGAGAGGTGCCCGCAGCAGGTCTCTTCATCTTTTTCGGTGACGAAACGGGGTCAAGAGACTCGGAACATAGCAAGATATTTATTGAATCGGCCTGTCCGTATCGGCAAGCGCCGTTGGCGATATCATCCTGTGGCCCCACCACAAAACCGGTAATTTTTAACTTGCCCTTGGTCCACAGACGAGTCACTTTCGCTATCTCGTTGTCCGTAACTGGTTGTGCAGACACGGGTACCGCTCCTATCGGTGGCGGGTCCACTTTGTCCGGTGTGACCGGAGCAGCAGCGTCTGCCCCCACCACACTAGCGTCGAAGGCGGGAACGGTACCTGAGTTTGTCGTGTCCTCATCGGATGAAGAGCTACCAACTACGACTGCCAACAACCCCAAGAGCATCGCGACAAAGACACCACCGAATATCCACATTGGGGACGTTTTG
>JAESTW010000362.1 GCA_016763395.1 Kofleriaceae bacterium | reverse complement strand
GCCCATACTCGGACAAAGTAGCGTAGCGCAAAGCTCATATGCAGGAGACCAATACGCAGGAGAACACCCCACTCCAGCCACAGTTGCATCTACTTCGGTTACGCCAAGACACGATGCATACGCGCATACCGCGTACCCGGGACATGTGGACAGTGGCACCGAGTCTATCCCCCGCGGACAAACGCCGGCAAAACGCTCTTCTTGGATCGTTCCAACGATTCTAGTCCTACTGGCAGCTGGAGGTGGTGCCGCCTATTTCATGCAGACTCGAGGCGCCACAAAGGACGCTTCTTCAAAGAACGCTTCTTCAAAGGACATTTCTCCAAAGGACACTTCCGGTTTGCCCTTGGGAACCGACTCCGTCTACACGGACATCAATTTCAGATACACCTTTGACGTTCCGACCGGCTTTAAGGGCCAGGGGAACTCCCATGGGGACGCAGACTTTATTGGCGAAGTGTACGGTGAAATTCAGCAGGTACATCTCCGAGCCTGGTCTGCCAATGCCTACGCTAGCGAAGCCTCGATAGCAAAAGACACAAAACTCTACGTTTCTGAAATGCTATCCCAGTCCCAGTCAAAGTCTGCCTGGGAAGATATTGATGGCCTGCGGGTGTTCCACGGCTTCACCGAAAATAACCTTGCAGAATTTATGGTCACCCATATTGGCAAGACCTACTACTTGGCAATCGTACGTGGTGGAGTCGCACCCAACTCCGAGATTTCCCGATTCCGAAATAATTTATTCGCCAATCGAATCAATCTTCAAGCTGGCCCTTAACCTCAATGAGGCTACATCGCGGAACAGCTTCTGGGTTCGAGGTGCCGGTTTGGGCTTGGGGTGCGCGTTTGGCAAGACCGAGCCACCGCTAGGAGCCGCTCGGTCGTTGAAGCCGGTACTCTTAGCTCAACTCTACGTGACTACTTCGTAGTTCCGACAAAAACACTGCGGCGGTTGTCCGAATCGCTGCTCGATGCGGGGCGCTCTTCACCATAGGTAATTATCTGAACTCGACTTTCTTCAACTCCCAATCGAGTTAAGTAGGCTTTGGTGACTCGTGCGCGACGCTCGCCCAAAGCCAAATTGTAACCGGTCGTGCCGCTCTCGTCGGTGTGGCCCTCGATGGTGAGTACCCGGTCAGAGTCCTCCTTCATCCATTCGGCGTTTGCCTGCAATGTGGCACGCGCTTCATCATCTAATTCGGACTGGTCATGGCCAAAGTAGAGAGTGGGAGTGAGTTCGGCGCTCGGAGAAGTGGGTTCAACCGCGCCACCGGACACTTCAGGCTCGGGCGTTTCCTCAACGGGCCCCGGTGATTCCACGAGTTTAGCCTGCTGAGTTGTCGGTTTTTTCTTGGCATCACCACCACAGGCGGAAACGAGTGAAAGTGAAAGCCCGAGAGTAAGTAGAATTGATGGTCGCATAAGATTCTTTCGTTGTGGCCCAGCCGATGGCGTGTAGGACGACAGTGTGTACTATGTAGGTAGAGATAACAAGTCGTCGCTGCTTACCTAGTTTTTTCAGTATTTTAGAGGCTAGTCCGAAGCATAGTCTGCGATAGTTGTGCATCATGGCCAATGCAGAGAATCCCGAAAGCTCTCCTCGCCCTCTCGATGGAATACGAGTTCTCGACTTGTCCCGGCTCTTGCCCGGTCCATTTTTGACGATGGTGCTAGGTGATATGGGCGCGGAGATAAGTAAAGTCGAGGCACCGGGGTCGGGCGATTACCTGCGAATTATGCCACCGCTCAAGGGCGAAATGTCCGGGCGATTTCTAGCGCTCAATCGCAACAAACGCTCGCTAGTTCTAAATCTCAAGCAGGAAAATCACCGGGATGCCTTCCTCATGATGGTTGAGTCAGCGGACGTTGTTGTCGAAACCTTTCGTCCGGGCGTGATGGAAAGGCTGGGGATTGGATTTCCCACACTGCGAGAACACAACAGTAATATCATATTGGCTTCGATATCAGGATACGGACAAACAGGGATTTACAGAAATCGAGCCGGACATGATCTCAATTACATCGGTCTGTCCGGACTTCTGGCAATGACAGGCGAGGCTGAAGAAAAACCCACGATGCCTGGCACTCAGGTCGCGGATCTAGCTGGCGGCGCGCTCTGGGCTTCGACTGCAATCCTCGGAGCACTGCTCGGACGAGATCGCTGCGGTGCTCAACACCTCGACATTTCCATGTGCGAAGGAACTCTGGCATTACTCGCCGCCGAGTTGGGGAATATGCAATGCCTGTCCGAGAGAAGCCCGACGCGTGGCAGCGAAATGCTCAACGGCGCGCTCGCTTGCTACTCTGTCTACAAGACAAAGGACGATCTGTATATAAGCGTCGGTGCACTCGAACCCAAATTTTGGCTAGCTTTCAATCAAGCTATCGGACGGAACGCTCACGCTGCCGAGGTTGCGCTAGATGAAGACCATCAAAAACGCATTCGAGACGAGGTTGCGGGTATTCTGGTGACGAAAACTCGGGTTGATTGGCTGGAGATTTTCGCCGAGTACGATTGCTGTGCCGAGGCAGTTCTAGAACTCGATGAGCTGCAGGACCATCCACTTCACAAAAGTCGCAATGCGTTTTTTACGATTCCAGACGATTCGGGCGGAATACTGCAAGTGCGAACGCCCGTCGGACAGACTACTGCCAGCCCTCCTCCGAGCCACGGGCAGCACAGCCGAGAGATTCTGTCCGACTTTGGCTTCTCCGACGACGAGATACGCCGCCTATTGGTCTCTTAGCGTTGGCGTTTCTTCTGGGCTTCTCGGAATCGGTCCGCCCAGCCTTCAACATTGACTTGCTTACTGCGGCCAAGGGCCAGGGCTGCGCGCGGTACATCTTTTGTAACGGTCGTTCCCGCACCAACAAAGGCGTCGCGCCCAATAGTCACGGGTGCCACGAGCTGTGAGTCCGACCCAATAAATGCGCCTGCCTCGATCGTCGTCTTGTGCTTGCGAAAACCATCGTAGTTGCAAGTAATCGTACCTGCTCCGATATTCGCCTTTGCGCCGATGGAGGCGTCTCCCAAGTAGGAGAGACGGCTCGCTTTTGCGCCAGCCATTATATGCGTCTTCTTCATCTCAACAAAGTTTCCAACCTTGCAGTCCTCATCGAGAATCGATTGCGGGCGAAGATGGGTGAAGGGCCCCACCTGTACCCGTTTGCCAATTTTGCTCTCGCTCAATACGCTACTGGGTTTTATCCAGGTATCGTCATCCACGCTGACGTCCGTGAGTACACATCCAGTGTCGATGAATACGCCAGATCCAATCGTAGTCTTGCCACGCAAATGCACATTGGCGCCCAACGTTGTATCTTGTCCGATTTCCGCTACGTCCGCGTCGATGAAGGTAGACGCCTCATCTTGCAAGGTCACTCCCTTTAGCATCCACGATTCGTTGATCCGACGTCGAGCGCTGCCACTGACTCGCGATAGATCCATTCTGTCGTTGATGCCGCAAATTTCATCGAAGGGGGCGTCGATCACGGCAGCACCGCCACGCGCAGCAGCCTGCTCGGCCAAGTCTGTGAGATACAACTCTCCTTGGGCGTTGTCAGAAGACAGCGATGCCACTTCCCTGCGAAGAACACCTAGATTGATTGCGTAAAATCCGGCGTTCATTTCCTTGATCGCCTTTTCTTCGTCAGTGGCGTCCGCGTTCTCAACGATGCGCAAGAGCTTGCCGCTTTCGTCCCGCAATAAACGTCCGTACGCCACAGCTTCCGGTGGAATCGTCGAGAGCAATGCCATCTTCGACTCCGAGGCCTCGCATGCCGCTGCCAAGTCTGCCACGCGCTCAGCTCTGAGTAGTGGTGCGTCACCTGTGAGAATAACAACCGTGCGATCGTCCGGCTCGTTCTCCAAGGAGGGAAGCGCGCACAGAATTGCGTGTCCGGTTCCCTTTTGCTCTTTCTGATGAGCAATTGTGACTCCGTCTTCACCAAAGCGATCGGCTAAGACCTGTTTCACCTCGTCGAGCTGGTGTCCCAAGATTGCGACGATGCGATCGGAGCCGGCTGTTCGCGCGGTTTCCACCGCCCAGCAAATAAGGGGACGCCCCGAAACTTCGTGTAAGACTTTCGCCTTCGCGCTCTTCATTCGCGTTCCGAGTCCAGCGGCCAAAATAAGAACTACAGGTGCAGACATTGCTGCAATGTACAAGACGACAGAACTTTAGAGCAATTCCCAATGGCGAGTAAGAATCACGGGAGTTTGGGAAATTCTGTGCTCTACTGAAGTCGCTTGTGGGTACTCCAACCACAGGAGAACCTGGCAAAGAGTGCGTCTTGGACCAGCGATACCCCTGGCTTCCCCCCACCGGGCAGGGGTACTTCATTAAGTGCAACAATTCCCGGCGTTAGAAACTCGTCAAGCCGCGATCCGAACGATATAATCCGGGCTTGAAAGGCCTGATGAATGGACAAGAATAGCTTTCATAAGCTTTTAGCATTTGGTGTGGAACGGGGCGTATCCGATATCCACTTCGAAGTTGGCTATCCTCCTCACTATCGATTGAACGGCGAGCTACTCGGCGCTGTCCGAGTTCCTCCTCTGTCTTCAAAAGATACGGAGGCGATCGCCACGATGATCCTCGGCGATCGCAAAGTAGAGTTCTACAAACCCTTTGGCGAAATCGATGTCTCGTATTCTCTGGCCGGAATGGGCCGTTTTCGTGCGTCTATCTTTCGGCAACGGGGTTGTGTAGGAATTGTTCTCAGAATCATTCCCTTCGACGTCAAGAGCACTGAGGATCTCAACTTGCCAGCCGTGGTAACTGAGATCGCGGATGCCAGGCGTGGGCTGATTCTCATCACGGGTGCGACAGGGAATGGCAAGACGACTACGATAGCCTCCCTTATTCGCTATATCAACGAAACTAGACACGCGCACATAATCACGATCGAAGATCCTCTCGAGTACCTCTTCGAACCAGGAAAGTGCATGATTATTCAACGTGAACTTGGTTCGGACACGGCGAGTTTCAAAGACGCACTGACCGCAGCACTTCGGCAAGATCCTGATGTGATTATGGTCGGCGAAATCCGGGATGTTGAAACCGCGGCGACTTGCCTCAAAGCCGCTGAGACTGGACACCTGGTTATCTCGGCGATTCACACTCCAGACACCGTTTCCACGGTTCAGCGCTTCATCGGTATGTTCCCGCCCGAAGCGCAAGACATTACGAGAGATCGACTGGGAGATGCTCTGCAGGCAGTCATTTCACTTCGCCTCTTGGCCGGGAAAGACAGTCGTATTCGAATTCCTGCAGTTGAAATCATGCGTGTGACTCGCACTATCCGAGAGTGTATCCGTCAAGGGCGACTCGACGACATTCCCGGGCTGATTTCGAAGGGACGAGATCTCTACTCGATGCAGCTCTTTGATCAACACTTGGTAGAGCTCACACAGGCCGGACTCATTAGCGTTGAAGCGGCGATCTACGCCAGCTCCAGCCCGGACGAGTTTGAGCGCTCTCTCAATTTCGATCAGTAGTAGTAGTAGTAGAGCTTGTCTCTTTGTCCGCTGGACGCATTGTGCCAATGCTCGGCGTTGCTTGATCGGTCGCTTACCTGGGTAAGCTTTCCTTCGCGCGCCTTGCCAGTGAACAAACTGACTTCGCTCTACTTTTGGGCACTCGTTTGTACTCTGAATGACGAGTACTCTGAACGACGAGTACTCTGAATGACGAGTACTCTGGCGCCCAACTATGCAGCTCTACTCGGTTGCGGTTAGGTCGCTGGTCTCTTTGGCGATGTCGCCTTTCCAGTTGTTGTCCGCGTTGCTCTTGCGATCCAGCTTGGCTTGGCGCTGCGCCTCGACGAGCTTGGCGTGAGTACTGAAGTGCGGCAGGCTGTGGCCGATGCAGTCTCGCAAGTGAGCGAACTTGTGATCCACGGTGAACTTCAGGAGTTCTTCTGTGAGCTCGCCAATCATTTTGTAGCCGCGCAACATAGCGGCAGTACACACTTGTACGGTGCTAGAGCCTAGAAGCATAAACTGAGCGGCGTCCCAACCAGTTTCAATACCGCCCATTCCTGAAATGGTGACATCGCTAGGGATCGCTTTGGCAATTTCCATCACGTGGCGCAGTGCGATGGGACGAACCGCTTGCCCCGAGTACCCGCCAGGAACAGTCGCACCAGCAACGGTCGGCTGTGGCAAGAGTGTTTTGGGATCGATACCGACAACCGAGAGAATCGTATTGATCGCGGCAATTCCATCTACACCAGCACGGACAGCGGCAAGAGCGGAGTCCTGCGGATGCGTAACGTTAGGCGTCATCTTGGCCCAAACAGGAATTGTCGAGACTTCTTTTACCCAGCCGACAACCTCTTCGACCCGGACAGGGTCTTCGCCCATAGCCAGTCCCATACGTCGCTCGGGCATCCCGTGCGGACAGCTGAGATTCATCTCAAAGGCATCAACACCGGTTTCCTGAACTCGTTTGACAATCTCGTGCCAGTTTTCGCGCTTGCCCTCTTCCATGATGGAAGCGACTAGTACTTTGTTTGGGTAGTTCTTCTTAAGCTGCGTAAGCTCATCGAGCCAAGTCTCAAAAGGTCTGTCACTGATGAGTTCGATGTTTTCAAAGCCGACGACTTCATTGCTCTCTCGGCTGCGAAACTTGCCGTAGCGCGGTGCCACATTGACCACTAACGATGCATCCAGAGAAATTGTCTTACAGACCACTCCGCCCCACCCTAGATCGAAGGACTTCGCAATCACCTTGGCATTGGTACCTGGAGGGCCCGAACCGAGGAGAAAGGGATTTTCAAATTTGATGCCGTTAACTTCGATGGATAGATCTTTTGCCATGGTGCTTGTGTTTCCTAGTTGTTCTCTGGTGAACCGAAGAGTTTGGTTAGTATGACGTGAGCTGTGCCTGCGACAAAGAATGCGGTGAACCATCCCCAGCCATAGATGCCGTTGAAGAAGTCGTTGGTGGTGATAAAGCCGAGTTTTTGCAACATACCTGGCAGGTTTACAGCGACACCGATAAAGAGCGCTGCCAGTGCAATGGGGTTGAAGCCGCGTTTGAACTCGTAGCGACCATTGCGCTCGTAGAGTTCGTCGACCACCAATACTGTTTTTCGGACAATGTAGTAGTCGGCGATCATGACTCCGCCCACTGCGCCGAGAACCGCTCCGTATGCGCCGAGCCAGTTGATGACATTGCCGGCTATTTTCCAAGGCATGAATAGACAACCGACAATAGCGGCGATCACTGCACCTTTGCGAAAGCTGATTTTGTGAGGAGCGAGATTCGAAATGTCGTTAGCAGGAGAAACCACGTTGGCTGCCAAGTTTGTCGAGAGTGTGGCTAGTCCGAGAGCAAACATCGAGATGAGCGCGACCGCGGGTCCACCGATTTTAGCGCTCAACTCAACAGGATTCGCGATAGCTGTTCCGAAGATAACGACTGTTGCATTGGTTACCGCGGCTCCGATGAATGCGTAGAGCGTCATCGTTGCCGGTAGCGCAATCGCTTGTCCGATAACTTGGTCTCGTTGCGACTTGGCATAACGTGCAAAATCGGGAATATTGAGCGCCAAGGTGCCCCAGAACGCCAAGGAACCGTTGATGCCAGCAGTGGGTGCCGCTGTTGTCGATTGCGACTCGGAGCCAGTGCTCCCAACCATTACGCCCAGACTACCAGACTTGGCCCATGCCCACCCAAAGAGGCCGAGCCCTATCAAGATGAGAAAGGGTGCAGCCATGG
>JAESTW010000361.1 GCA_016763395.1 Kofleriaceae bacterium | reverse complement strand
CAATGGGTGTTGAGCCAGCGTCAATGCTAGTTCCACTATCATCGGAACCACCAGTGCCGCCATCAGTAGTACTTCCCCCATCACCTCCACTACAACCCAGGCTCCCCCACAACAACAATCCCATTGTCATTTTACATCGATATGTTCCGTTCATATCTGTATTGATGCGCAGGTCCTCAATATCGAGCAAGGTTGTACAGATATATATTACTCGCGCCGATGAGTACGTTATGCTCGTGCCAATGAGCTGGGGATTGCAGAAGCAGAAAATCGGCGCGTGTATGTCGGCATTTACATGCGCTGCACTTTCGTTTCTGAGCTTGGCTGTTGCCGGAACTGTTGCCGGCTGTGAAGGTCCGCCCTCGGAAGTATTCGGAGCTGGTGATGGCTTTGAATCACCGGACGGTCGTGGACAAGAAGGTTTATCGATGCGGGGATTTAGCTGGGTAGTTGATGGCAAGCTGGCCGGCATGCCGATATTGGGGCGCGCGCAAGCACTGGCGCTTGATATTGCCTTCCTCGATCAACAATCGGTCGATCTACTTGTTTCTCTTACGATCGAGGCAATTCCAAAGGCAGATCTCGCGGCCCGCGGAATCGACGCCTTGCACCTGCCAGTTCGAGATTTTAGCGCTCCAACACAGGAGCAGATGTTGGTCTTTGTCCGAGAAATCGCAGCTCGTCACGCTGTGGGAGAGAAGGTCGGAGTGCATTGCACCGCCGGACTAGGGCGAAGTGGCACCATGCTTGCTGCCTATTTTGTCTCAACAGGCATGAACGCTGAACAGGCGATAGCGCATATTCGAGAACTCAGGCCCGGCTCCATTGAGACCACGAGCCAAGAAGATGCCATTGCCGAGTTCGCAGCAACACTACGGTCTTCGGACGGTTCGGACGCTTTCCCTTAGCGCGGCGTTGATGAGCGGCTCATTGTTGGCGACGTCAATGTCCCGAGCCATATTCAGGATAACTCCTCACAGGCGTTAGGAAGCGGGGAGATTGACGATCTGACTTGTCTAATGCTAGAGCACGATTCTCGGAATTGCTCGTGTTTGGATGGGCTTGGTGTCTCGTCGCTTGGGAACCTGCACTTCGTGGACATTCCGGAGAGCCGGTACATCTTTCTTGGGAACGAAGAGCGTGGAGGAATTCACGGGCAGCGGTGCCTTCGCTTGGGGCTCTTGGCCCTCTGCCCGGCTGGGCGAGGAGGGAACTTTGATCTTTGGTGCGTCGTGAGAACTATTCTTGTGCTCTGCCGCGCTAACACCATTGGTTGGTACCAGCGGAACTACGAACTGCGAAGAGTTGGAGCTATCTCTCCTGCCACTTAGCGAGATCAGCAGTACACCGAATAGTAGCAACGCGCCTGCCAATAGTACGTTTCGTCTAGAGAATAGGTCGGATACTTTGGGCAGCAGAACGTAGGTCGAGTGCAGGTTGAGTGTCTGATAGGGCTCTGCTGTTCTCGGGCGCCCTGACGAAGGAGATTGGGCTACGTTTTGATTGGATGGTTCTTTTTTTAGTGGATTTGGCAAAGCAACTATCTCGGACAATAGTTCTTCGTCAAGATTGAAAATCGGAGTAATGACGGCGGGAGTTTCAGCGGCTGGCAGAGGCGTTTGATTCACCGTTAAGAAAGTCAGCGAACTCATCGGTTCCGTTTTTTCGTTGGAATAGCTAACGGCCAATAAGCCCATGGGGCTGGGAGGAAAGAGGGATTCCTGTACGCCTCGCAGTGAGGCGATAAGGTCCGACATGCGTTGGTATCGTTCTCTCGGGTTCTTCTCAAGAAGCTTAGATACGATCTTTGACACGGCCACAGGGATTGA
Organism: Kofleriaceae bacterium; assembly: GCA_016763395.1. GTDB lineage: Bacteria > Myxococcota_A > Polyangia > Haliangiales > Haliangiaceae > NORP324. The sequence goes on along the minus strand of JAESTW010000361.1, from coordinate 2,112 downwards.
TGGATCTCTCATGTGCACGGGGGCGGGCGTGGTGTGGATATGCGCTTTTATGACGTCACGCACTCCCTCTCCGCGAAACGGAGTTCTGCCGCAAAGCATTTTGTAGAAGAGACAGCCGAGCGCATAAACGTCCGAGCGCTGATCAATCTCAAGCCAACCTTGGGCTTGTTCCGGTGATAGATAACCCGGGGTGCCGATAATCTGTCCGACAAGAGTGTTGGAGCTATTGTCAAGTGTTCTGCGCCTTGCGACACCAAAGTCGAGTACTTTTGCTCTCTCTCCTCCTGCTACAGCCGTGTCCGGGACCAAGAAAACGTTCCCAGGCTTAAGGTCTCGGTGAATAATGCCATGTTGATGAGCCTCGTACATAGCGTCCGCAACATGTAGAGTGACATTGATTGCATCATTTACGGACAAGTAGCCGATACGAGCAAGGCGGTCTTCAAGGCTTTCTCCAGCCAATAACTCCATGGTAATGTACGGATTCCCACCTCTAAAGAATCCGTAATCAAAGATCTCTACGATGCCTGGATGGCGAATCATCGAGGTTGTTTTGGCTTCGGCCTCGAAACGACGGGTCATTTCCTTTTCTTGAAGCATTGAGGGGCGAAGAACCTTAACTGCCGCTCTTTTGCCCATTAGCAGGTGCTCGGCCTCGTACACGATTCCCATGCCGCCGTATCCGATATGAGAGACAATCTTGTAAGAGCCGACAACGCATCCTATGATCGATGGGAAAACAGCTTCTTCTTGTACAACAGGAAGCACAGGGGACCTTCTGAGAATTGTAAGTTGGAATGTAGTTTCGGACAAACCAATGAGGGGAACTGCCCTTGGGAAGAGCAGGGAGCGCGATTGTGCCAGGTAGTCATGGCACTATTTCTGTAATGCAAGTTGCATAACTAAACTACAGACTATCGCCATCGGATAGGTTCACCTCAGGGGTGAGCGAGGGGGAACGTTGGGGTACGAGTTGACCTCGGTGCCGAATTCGTGGGAGTCACTTGTGACCCTAGTGTGCCGAAATCTAGTAGCTAGGAACCAGACTGGCCGTAGCCGCAATAGCCACTACCCGCTTTGAGAACGAGCTTTGTTTCATTGTCCTGCAGGGAATACCAGCTACCTTTGGCGGTCATTAGGGACGAGCGCTCAGGGGCCAGGTGGGTTAGCGTAAACGCGGCATTCGCGGGATTTTTGACCAGGAGCCCCGAATTGGGGTTCACCCAAGAGTTTCGCTTAGCGTCGTACAAGCTGTAGGTCTCGGCAGAAAACTCTCCGCGGCTGTTCCCAGTGATGATTCGCCAATAGCTATAGCCTAAGAACTCTCCCGTGCCACAGTCGTCCGGCTCCGCTGTGCATCGGCTCTTGTTCACTCCGGTGTCCGGGGCTTCTGTATCCGAGTTATCGGCGGCTGAAGTTGTTGGAAGAGTGTTGTATCTGCTAGCGAGCTTTGCCAATTGGGGCTCGACTTCTTTGCGTAGTTCCAGCGTTTTGTATCTCGCGAGAAGCGTTTTGAGTTCGGGGGTATGTTCCCAGAAGTCTGGGTCGTCTCCTTCTTCTACAAAGCATAGTTTGCTTAGGTCGCCTTCGCAGCCCACTTCGCCGCGCAAAGAGACTTCGCCACTGGTCAACATGAGAACGAGACTTGCCATGTCTTGCTGAGGATTGGCATTTCCGACTCGTCCCTTGCCATCGCCAAAGCGAATCTCAACGCTTTCAACCGTGCCCTCTTGGGGCGCTTTGACAACCCACTCCTGGGTGGAGTCTGCTAGGTCATAGACCGCCAAGCCGCGGCCTCCCAGTAGCCACAGAGCGTCGTGATGTGGGTCGTTGACACAGAAACGTAGGTTGGTGAATTTTGCGACGACTTCGTGTTTGCCGTCTGATTTTACCCGCAGCACGTTGTCGCCGGAGTAGTAGTAGGGAGTATTCCGAGGCATCACTGCCGCAGACGACGGAGTCTTGTCGGGCTCTACCTTGTCGGAGTCTACCTTGTCGGGCGAGTCCGGCACCGCGTTTGTTTGTAGGGCTGGCTGAACTTCGTCGCCGCTTTTTGTAGGCTCCTCAGGAGCCTTACAGGCGAGAATTGGCAGCGCCAGCACCACACTGGCT
>JAESTW010000360.1 GCA_016763395.1 Kofleriaceae bacterium | reverse complement strand
CGCTGGCTAGCTTTGCCTGGCTGCTCACGCTGCATCCCATGGGCGCAGGACGCACCTACGCCTCCTATGGCGGAGTCTATGTGTTTTGCGCAATACTCTGGCTCTGGCTGGTCGAAGGTTCCACGCCCGATCGTTGGGACGTTATCGGCGCGGGCCTGAGCATCGCTGGCATGGTCGTTATCGTGCTCGGCCCTCGTGACTCTTGAGCGAAGGACTCAGTCTCCGGGATTCGCAGTTGGGAATTGGCTCCCACGCCCCTCTAGCCGCTACCCCGTAGTATGAGGTAGCTGAAACTGAAGTTGAAGTTCAGACCTTGGGTAGACCGTGCCCGGCCCAACACGCTGGCGAGGAAAGCCAGCAAAACAGCGCCCAAGGCGCGTAAAATGATAAAGCCCCTGTGTCGTACGACACAAGGGCTTTATGGAGCGGGAGAAGAGATTCGAACTCTCGACGTCGACCTTGGCAAGGTCGCACTCTACCACTGAGTTACTCCCGCGAGAGGAGAGCCTTTTACAGCCGTCACTGGTATGAGTCAAGCCACTTGGCAGAAACTCGCATCGAATTTCACAACTCATCTTGCGCCGCTTCATTTGCTAGAAAAACACCGATCATCTAGGCTGCATCCATGACCTATCGCTCTCTCTATATGCTCATGTTCTCCGCCGTACTTTTAGTTTCGGCTAGCTGTAAAAAAGCGGAGAAAGAAAAACCGGCTAGCGAAAGCATAGCTAAAGATGCAGCGCCGCCCGCCAAAGAAGTAGCCAACGATGCAAACACTCCAATAGTAAAGGAGAAGCCTGAAGAAGCGACAGCGACGTTACTGCATCCCTTCTTCTACAAAATTGAAGGCGATGATGACGGCGCAATGGGCTACCTCTTGGGTACCATGCACATGGGAGTCGACGCGGAGAAGGAATTACCAAGCTATGTCTGGGACATTATTAACGACACCAAAATCCTCGCTGTAGAAGCGGACATTAGTGATCCATCATTGGCCATGGGAATGATGCTGCCCAAGGATACAAACCTTCGCAAAGAGATTGGCGAAGAGACTTGGAAGCTTTTAGAAAAAGCCTTGGGTGAGCAGATGGCCAATATGTTGATGCCTATGAAACCTGCAGCAGCAGCAGCAATTCTGGCGATGAAAGATCTGCCCAAAACCATACCGATGGATATGTTCTTACTCAACAATGCCAGGACGAGAGAGGCAGAGTTGAGCTACTTGGAGACGGGTAAATTTCAGCTCGATCTCCTGACCAAGGTTATGACCGCAGATTACCTTGGGGAGATTTTACGGGATCCCGACGCCAGTGACAGCGCGAAGCTCTTGCAGGTGTACCGAGATGGAGATGAGAAAGCACTTGCAGAGCTAATGCTTGATCCCAAAGCATGGGGATCTACCAAGAAAGGCAAAGCGAATATGGACATGATGCTCTACTCGAGAAACCGTGACTGGATCCCCAAATTGGAAGCGCTTTTCGCGAAAAAGACCGCTTTGATCGCCGTTGGAGCAGCGCATTTGATTGGCATCAACAGTGTTGTCGAGTTGCTGAAGCAAAAAGGCTACAAAGTCACTCGGATTAGCGAATAGCGAAAGCCACCTATTGGCGAGTCCATCTGCTCGTTATGGGTACGCCCAACCTCATGGCTACTCTCGCCAACATCTACGCACATCCGATGGCCAATCGGGTTGCCCCCATCGCCGGTCAAGGTAATCATGAGCAGCCAGCGCTCCGAGTTGCAGCGCTGACCTATTTAACACTAGATCTACAGCCTCAGGTGCCGAACACCCCAAATCAGCGGCATCCCATGCTAACAATTGCGCATTGCGTCATAGATCTACTATGTAATTTCAACCGCTTATCTTTTAGCTGTTGAAAGAATCATGATTTTTTAGTAGACTGCGGAACCTTAACTCAGAGTCTCAATCCGGATTTGGATTGTCGCTAAGCTCTGACTGAGTGTAGATTCTGGAACCAGTTCAAAAAGTACGACCTTGGCATTCCGATTGCATTTGTCTAAATTGCTTCTACACTTAGACTAGCCTTGCTTCCCATCCCCCTTTTTTTCAGTAATTTTTCACTACTTCTCGGAGACCTCAACTATTATGATCGAATTTTCTATCGGAGACAAAGCTGTTTACCCCGCACAAGGTGTTGCAGAGGTCATTGGTATCGATATCAAGGAGATCAACGACTGCGTAATGTCTTTCTATGTCCTGAAGGTATTGGGCAGTGAAATGCAGATTCTTGTTCCTAAAGACAAAGCCGACCAGGTGGGCCTGCGGTCAGTAGCAACCAATGAAGAAATCGAGGAAGTCCTCGAAATTCTTGGAGAAAAAGACATTCACATCGACAAGCAAACATGGAACCGGCGCTATCGCGGATTCATGGAGAAGATCAAAACCGGCTCTCTCTTTGAAGTTGCCGAGGTCTTTCGAGACCTGTATCGCCTCAAAAGCACGAAGCCACTCTCCTTTGGAGAACGTCGTATGCTCGATACTGCAAAGACTCTAATTGTTAAAGAGATGTCTGTGGTTCGCGAAATCACAGCCGAGCAGGTTGAAGAACAACTCGAAAAAGCATTCGCAGCATAGTCTGTAACTAGCTTAAATAGCTAGTCTTACCCTCGAAAAGCCAAGTAACTCTCTCCCGAGTGACACTTGGCTTTTCTTGCGTTTTCGGCCTTCGATCTGCTAGCTTACCGCGTTATGGACGTACATGTGGCTCAAGCGGATATTACTGTTTTTGCCGTAGATGCAATCGTTATCCCGTGCAGCGCATCTGCAGTCAATCCAGGAATCCTACGTATTCTAGAAGGCAAAGGTGGCGAGGAGATCGCCATGGAACTTAAAGCCAAAGCACCGTTGGCAATTGGCGCAGCGATGATTGCCGCCTGCCCCGGGCTCGCAGCGCACAATGCGGTTTTGGTCCCCATTATTAAATACCCTGATGATGACGTTGCTACTGAACTGCTGAGGCGAGCCGTTAAAGCTGCGCTCATTGCGGCAAAAATGAAGCGATATCAAACCATTGCGCTGCCACCCATGGTCGGTCAGGAAGGCGGCTCAACCCTCGCTGAAGCGACTCGTGCCGTGGTGCAAGAGATCCGCACTCACAATGCTGAGTTCCCCCACAAGGTCTACTTTGTGGATTCCTCTGAGGAGGTTACGCAGATCTTTGAGAACGCCATCAAGTACTCGCAACATAGCCTATAAAATCAGCCGGCTGGGCTTGTGCAACAAGCTACCAAGTACATTATAGTGGCGCCGCTTTGGAACTCGATAGCTACATACCACTCGGTGCCGCAATTGCCCTTGCGTTTGGGTTTTGCGGAATTTTTACACTGCTCTCGGCCCTCGTGGGGCCCAAGCGATTAACACCGGCGAAGGTGGCACCATTTGAGTGCGGCTCGGAGCCAATCGGATCGCCACGAGGACGCTACTCGGTAAAGTTTTACCAAGTAGCAATCCTCTTTTTGGTGTTCGATATCGAGGCTGCGTTCATGTACCCATGGGCAGTCCTCTACAAAGACTTGAGCATTTCGTCCACGGGTGGCATTAGCCTCTTTGGCTTTACCGAGATGTTCGCATTCGTAACGATCCTCGTGGTCGCACTCGCCTACGTATGGCGCAAAAAAGCTATCGGCTGGGATTAGGCTGGAATTATAAAGATGAGTCTAGAAATAACAACTACCAAACTTGAAGACCTAGCAAACTGGGGTCGCAAGTTTTCGTTTTTCACCTATCCCTTTATCACTGCGTGTTGCGGCATGGAGTTTATGTCCGTCGCCGCTCCCAAGTACGATATCGCGCGTTTTGGAGCTGAATTTCCACGTTTCTCCCCTCGCCAGTCCGACCTAATGATGGTTGTGGGCACGGTAACAGAGAAGCAAGCACCAGCACTTAAGCGTGTCTACGACCAGATGGCTGAACCCAAGTACGTCATCGCCTTTGGCGTGTGTGCTTCCACTGGCGGCTTCTATCAGAATTACTCTGTTGTACCAGGCATCGATCAACTCATCCCAGTGGATGTTTACATTCCCGGCTGCCCGCCCAGACCAGAGCAAGTCTTAGACGGAATTATTCTCTTGCAGAAGAAGGTCGGCGAAGGCCGGACAGCCAACCAAGTTCGCGAGCGCCGCGAAAAGCTGGAACGCCAACAGGGAGAAGCGTAGAAAATGTCTCAAACCGTTCTCAATGCTCTCAAAGCCAAATTTGGCGATGACATTTTAGACACTGTCAGTGCGCACAGTGATGAAACCGTAGTTATCGCGGCAAGCAAACTGATAGAGGTCTGCACCTTTCTCAAGGATGACCCCAAGATGGACTTTGACAGTCCCGTCTTTCTCACCTGCATCGACTACCTGGGACATGCCAGCACGATTGATGACGACGAGAGCCCGCGCTACGCCTACGTCGTGCAACTCCGTTCACTGAGCAAGCGTCACCGGATCCGGGTCAAAGTCTATCTCCAAGAGAATAGCTTCAAAGTTCCTACCCTCTCGGGACTTTGGGCCGGCTTTAACTGGCTGGAACGCGAGACTTTCGACATGTACGGGATCGAATTTGAAAAGCACCCAGATTTGCGCCGCATCTACTTATACGACGAGTTCGTCGGCTACCCGCTGCGCAAGGATTATCCAAAAGACAAGCACCAGCCTTTGGTCAGGCGCGAGTGGAGCGACGAGTAACTCTCGCTCTTTTGTACTAGCTAGCCAACGGAATGCACCCATCGAAAAAGAACTGCTGTGAGTGAACTCAAAACACTAATACTCGG
>JAESTW010000030.1 GCA_016763395.1 Kofleriaceae bacterium | reverse complement strand
GGCGATCTTCGACCGGGCGCTAGTGGGGGCTGAGCTTGATCTGCTTATTTCCAACGGCCCGTCCGCACTCTAGCACGGACGCTAGCGTCTACATCTACTATCTGTGACGTACTGGCCTTCGAGAGTCATCACCTGCGCGTTGTAATCGCCTCGGACTGCGCAGCGTTTGCCACCGGAGCTTTGACCATCTGCATCGAGTGTTCGTGTTGCTCTTCTGAAGAACTCGCCTTACTAAAGATACTGAGGCCATAATGGGAGGAATCGCGAACAGGGATGTTGAAGATTTCGTCGAGCATCCCCTCGGACAGGTCTTGTTGAGCAAAGAGAAAGTCGTCATCGCAAGCATCAGTCCGACGTGAGGAACGTCGGTGACTCGGTTTCCATACACTCCTCGGTTTACCGCGTAGTCGATGGCCTCAAAGAAAGCGTGCTCGCACAAAGCGCTCGAACACCAATTTTCCCGGGCAATACTGGGGAATCCCCCTACTCGGCCCCAATACCTATAGTATCCATATTGCGATGATGCGAATCCCCACCATACAATAGTCCGAACTGGAGCAGCCAGTCCCATCGCACTAGTCTGGGTGATTGTGCTATCAACAAGCCTGTGAAGACACACTTCGCCGGACGGAGGGCGGGTAGCGTCGCGAAAACGATGGCGAACGCACACTCAACAAGCCTCTATGACGTATCCAGCCCCACTGACAGTGGGCCAAGCAGCTCTATCGTCAGCCACGCCGAGTACAACGTAATCCCGGACGAAACGAATTTTAACGCCATGAGGCCAATACAAAACGAAGCCGATCACCAAATCGCCATGAAGCGGATCGACGAGCTGTGGGACTGTGGCCCGGGCTCTCCAGAGGCGGACGAGCTTGAAGTTCTAGGTATCCTTGTGGATGCATTTGAGGTTCTTGTCCGACCATACGAGTTGGCCATATAGGTATGCTAGCACGACGCAACAGCGTTCGTAGTCGTCCCAAGGGCCAGGGAGCAGTCTGGATGCGTTGCTACAAGTGCCGCAAGAGCACGGGGCATTGGGAAGCGATCACGCGAAATAAGTTGCATTTGCTGCTATCTGTGCTGACCGCGGGTAGCTGGCTGGTAGTCTGGTTGGTCGTGATCCTCGTGAATGCGAGCACGGCTCCGAAGTGCTTAGTTTGCAAAACGCGATTCAACAAAGCGAAGGCTTCTAACCAGATTGCGGCGGAAAAGAAACTTGAGATGTCTCTCCACGCGGAGTAAACCGACTCGCCCGCGTTTTGCCACGCAAGCGTGAATGAAGCACCTCGATTCGAGGCTGCCCCCCGCTCTTGCGGTAGACCAGTGTACTCGAGTTCAAACACCATGTCCGGTGAGCGACCTCATTCCCAAAGACACCCTTAGCTACAAGTGTCACGGCATGTGATTCTTTGACAAAATGAAGAAGGCAGTTGGCAAGACTGGCGTTGAACTGGCTTACACCTGGATCGAAGATCTGCTGACCTTTAGCGATCCAATGATCAAGGCAACGGTCACGGTCACCTCAAGCTCTGGAAGCATCACGGTCCTTGGAACCACCGCCACGTTGATAGCGAAGCGCAAAGACGAAGACGGCGCCGACGAAGAACTCGTACTTGGAACTGTTAGCGAAGAAGCGGATGAGTACAGCACAACCGATCGCAATCGGTGAGTCGGTTCCAGTATTTCCCCACACTCTCGACGAAGATGAGTCCGAGGGCTACGGAATATTCTTAGACGACCTCGATTTACCCACCGCTCTTGAGCCCTGGGGTGCATCGGATGCAGCGTCGGCACAAGCCAAGGGAATCGGTTTTTTCTTAAAGACGGAAGTTGACGTCAAGGAGACCAGCTTCATGTTTGATCCAACGATCGAGCAAAAAATCGAAGGCTGCTAACTCCAGACATCTCCGGTGATTGCTTTGCTACAACGGATAGCGGCCGGTCTAAGGGCTTTGCTATCACCTGAGCGATCCCAGATGGCCCAGCGCGACCTCGGCTGCTCCATCCACAATATCAGGGTTTGACTTGGCCCGGACAAGAACGGCAATGCCTAAAACCGAAGTGGTTAAAAAGCGAGCTTGGGCGATTGGATCAATTCCATCCCGAATCTCTCCACCACGCTGAGCATTCTCAAGCGCATTTTGAAATGCGTTGGTCATGCGGTCGATATACCCATCAACAAATGGCCGCGTAGCATCGTCGTTGGCAGCACGCTCGACAGCAGTGTTGCACAGCAGGCATCCCACTCCCGCCCCTTTGCCGCGTGCGTTTAACGCGAAAAATCGAATGACCTCTTCGATCTCCCTTAGCCCAGCGCTTGGTGTTTCTAGGGGGCCGAAGTTGTGCGCAATGGTAACTTCGTTGTAGCGCTTAAGTACGGCCTCAAACAATCCCTGTTTGCTACCGAACTCGGCATACATACTCTTACGATTTATCCCTAGCGCCTCGACAAGTTGCTGGGTCGAAGTCGCTGAGAAGCCATGGCGCTGAAAAATTACGGTCGCCTTTGCCAGCAACTGATTTCTATCGAATTCCTTTGGTCTCCCCACCAGTCAGCTTCCAAACACATTTTGTACGGCATCTCGAATTCGAGCGTCGTCACCCCGAACTCGATAGTCATCGGACTGATCGATCCACTGAATCACGCCCTTTTCATCAATCAACATCGAAGTCGGGATTGCCATCGTCTTAAACGAAGGCGCGCTCATCCCAAGAGGTATACCTGCAAAGGTAAAGCCTCCGGTCTTGAAGTTGAGCGCCTTGTGATGCTCAACTCCGTATTGTCTTATGGTCTCAAGCTCGACGTCGGACAATAGAGTCAGCGATAGACCGTCTCGTTTCTTGTGAATCGCAGCCTCTTCAACCGTATCTTTACTCAGTGCAATAACACGGATCCCTTGTTTTTCTAGTTCTGGTTGCATTGCATCGAACCGCTGTAACTCAGCGGCGCAATACGGTCACCAGCCTCCTCGAAAGAACCTCAGCAAGATTCGGCGATCGGCGAGTTCGCTTGTGTGAAAGCGCATGCCATCGGAGGTTTTCGCCTCAAACGCTAAAAGCGTGTCACCGACCTTCACTTTGAGATCACCCACTGGGGTTTTTCTCTGGGACAATAAGTAGAGCAACATCGAGGAGAACATCGTGGCAAGTGTCGCGGGTGCGATTACAGCGGCGTCAAGTGCGCCCTTCTGAAGCGCGTAAACGATAGACACAGCAGCCAGCGCTAGCCCGAGTGCGAGTTGAAGAACCAGGCCACCAATCTCATTGCCTATCTTTGCCTGGGCAACTTTTGAGAAGTAGGTAACGACGACTGCCATCGTTACCAACAAACTACCAACAGCGATTCCGATTGCTATTACATTCATATGGGTGCCCTACAGGTCGGACGTGAAACAGATGTCTATTGTTGCAAAGCCCTTGTCGCGACTTGGCAGCAACGAAAGGTAGTCCTCGGACTCGAACATCGCTTCTACCTTTGCTCGATCGGGGAAGTCCATCACCATCACCACACCGTGGGGCGGCTTGCCGGTGAGAGCACTTTGCACTTTGACCCGTTTCACAAGTTCTCCACCGGCTCCCATCAGTAACGGAAATACCCCTTTGAGGTAAGCCTGCATAGACTCCATCTCAGCAGGGTTTGGCATGGCTGTAACTACTAACGTGGTTTTCTCTGTCATATCGACTCTCTCCCTTGTCTCTGTTTAGCCGTTTGTAACAGATCGGTTACTTACTGTGCAACAGTATTCGAGAAGAATCGGATCTTCGGTACATTGCCCCAAGCCGGACAGTTGTAGCGATAGTCCGATGAGGCTCCACCTGACTGTCCGAAGAGCCTGAGTGAGAATTCAATACCGTGTTATACCGCCCGTATCAACGGCACTGCGTCATGAACAAGTCCCTACCCATATTCTCGGCGAGAGCCGCCCTCGAAACAGCTTGGAGAGCTGGCAAGCCGATTGTCTTGTCCGCCCCGACGGGCTCGGGCAAGTCGACCTGTGTGCCTCTGTGGCTGGCCGAGCGGGAACTGCTCGAGAGTGCACAGGTTCCGAGTGACAAGATGGTGCTCGTTGTCGAGCCAAGGCGCGTTGCCTGCCGGGCTCTCGCTATGTATCTCGCGCGTCTTCGAGGGGAGCCTGTAGGGCAGCACGTTGGCTATGCCGT
>JAESTW010000359.1 GCA_016763395.1 Kofleriaceae bacterium | reverse complement strand
TCCAGCAATCCTAATTCTTTTTTCGATGCGTCGAGTTCGGCGATCTTCTCAACTGGCGCTCACCTCGCGTGGTTTAAGTACACGTTCCAGATTGCGTACGGCGCAAACTATCTCGCCCCCTACACAGATTTCTTAGAGCGCGTCGCGATGCCCAAAGGTGGCAATGTGGCGTACGACCAAGGGCAGTTCGATATTATTGCCAGCTGGTTTACTCGCGGCTTGCCTCTGATTGAGGAGAAGCTGCCAGACGATCCGGCACCGACTGAATGTACACCTGGTGTTTCTGGCGCGGTTGCAACGCATGTCGCTGAGTCCGCATTGGCTGGTTGGCGGGCTGTGAATGCTCAAAATGGCATTCTGATGCATGGTTGTGATCCAAACTCAAGCGACGTGTTTGACTGCCTTTCTTCCTATCCGAGCTACTCGGACAATACCTTTAGCGAGAGCTGGGCGGCCAACGTTCCCAATCAGCAGATACGAGTGTTGCGTGAAAGCGGCTATCGCTCTAACTTCTGGACACGAAGCTCTGCGGATGGCCGGTATGTCGGACACGGCGCACGCTCTGGTGGTACTAATGACACTGGGGCCGCGTCGATGATCGTCGATTTGGCGCGTGACTTTCAAATCCCTGGCACTGCGTTTTATGACCCATCGTTCTTCCCGGACAACTCGGGGATGATATTTCAGACCGGCCGAGCGTATATGTGCAATCAGAGTTTCTTGTCGACCGCTGAGTCGGTTACGTACAATACGGAGCCCGAGTGTACCTTTACTGACAACATCGCGTTGTATCAGCACGTTGGCGCGAACGTCAGCAGTGGCGACTATTGGGCAGTGGCCGGACAGTTCACCAGTGACAATGGCCAGGGCCGAACCTTCTCCGATCCCAGTGCGAGTTTCTCATCAACATCAACTGCCAGACTGACGCCAATTGTGCACGATGGCTCTGGCTATGTTGCGGGTTCGCGGATTACCAAGAGTACTCCCTACGAAGGGGATACGATTATGTCGGCATCGTCCAAGATGCTTCTGAGTCGGCTTCGCGGATCGGGTGGCAGTCAATTGGGCTTTGTCATGAGGCAGATGACGGCCACAGAAACTCCTCAGGGTTACGATGTTGAGCTTGCCGAGGTTGCGCGCTACTGCTTTAACGGTGGCAAGCCAGCCTTCTCCTACGATGACCGCTGGCTGGTATTGCATCACTACATCGGCAACGATGACGCGGTTGATTTGGGCTTTAGTAGTTCTTCTGATCCAGGATTTTCTCCCTACCAAAACGATGGGGCAGCCAACATCTACCTAATCGATACTTTGACCGGTGAAGTCACGCGAATCACGACAATGAACGCCGGCGAATACGCACTCTTTCCGCATTTCCGTTCGGACGGTTGGATCTATTTTATGGTCCGAAGTGTCAACTACCCCGGCGAGTACATCGTGGCGAGCGACGCGGCTCTTCGACTAGAGTAGTAGGGCGCTGTGCCGGGCTGGAGCAGTTCGCACCAACAGCATGAAATATAAAGACTCTGTTTACGATCTTGTCTTGCTAGGCTTTGAAGGAGTGGTTGATGGTTCTTCTGCATTGCAGCAGGCCTTTGGCGTGAGCAAAGAGGTGGCTGTTGATTTTGTGGAACGCATGCCATGTGTGGTGAAATCCAGTGCAACAGAGGAGGCCATTTCCCCCTTTCTGGCCGCTCTCAAGGAGGTTAGGGCAAGGGTCGAAATCCGTCCCTCGGACACAACGAGTACAGCTAGTATGTCCGGTACCGCGCTTCCCTCGACCGCGATACCAATGGACCTATTGGAACCAATGGACTTATCGGAACCCTTGGACTTGATGGAGCCACTGAACCTGCCCGACAAAGCGAGAGGTGCCAAACGACCTGAGGGGACGGAATCCGCTAAAGGTACTGGTACTCAACCATCCACTACGCAAGGGCAACATGAGGGAGAAGAGCCGAAGTTCTCAGCTACGCTTGTAAGATTGTTTCGTAGACTCACCATGCCTCTTCTCTTGCTAGCTGCTGTTGGGGCCTTCGCTTGGTGGTGGATGTCCGATCCTCCGGTGCTAGTCGGCCCGAGCCCAAGCGAAGCAAGGCGAGTCGTAATTTTGCTGCATGGGTATGGAGCCTCCAAGGACAATCTGGTACCACTAGCCAAAAGACTGGGCGAATACGCACCGGAGACGAGTTTTATACTTCCCGGCGCGCCTCATAGCGTGGGTATTTCAGGGAAGACCTGGTATCCGCAATTTCGTGCTTCATCTCAGGAAGCGATGGAAGAAAAACTCAGTGAGTATCGCGCTGAAGCTAGGGACGTGGTTATGGACATCGCGGATGACCTGATGGCTGACGGAACTCGAGCGGGGGATATTTATGTGGGAGGGTTTTCCCAGGGGGCTTCCGTTGCATTGGACGTCATTCTCCACGAGCCCAATGCAAGCGACTTTGGAGGACTGGTGTTTCTCTCAGGTGGGTCGGTCAATTTGGATCTCTCCATGCTTGCAAGTCGTCCACTGATACGAGCGTTCGTGAGTCACGGAAAATCCGATCCTGTGCTTGGTATCGGTCGCTCCAACCAGCTGGTCGAGGAACTAGAGGTCAGTGGTCACGATGTGACTCTCGTAAATTTCGAAGGCGGACATTCCATCCCCCACGAGGTCGTCGAATCTCTCGGGTATTTTTTGGCAGACTTGTAAAGGTCGTGCTCGCTGCGTATCGGAAGGGCGGCCCAAGCCAAGACATTTGTCCGGCCTAGTCCGCTCTGGCGAACGGGTCTATTTCATTCCCAGATGGTGATCGTGTACCTCTTCACCACAGCTCAGCATTTTCGTACCCATGTACGGGTTCTCAAGCTCTTTTCCTGGCTGTGCCCACTTTTTGTACCCCTTTGCCATAGGACACTCGAAGAGATGATAGCTCTTGGCAGCTTCTGGAGCGGCGGTGAGCATCGCAACCATCGCTTTACTCACTTCGCCGAAACCAAGTCGCACCACTTCAATGTCGTCCGGCGCGATCTTTGCCAATGCCTCTGCGGCGCTGACCGTTGTACTAATATGTCCGTGAACAGCTTCTGGAGCATCCTTGTGAGCGGTCTTCGATGCCGCGACAATCCCGGCGGCACAATCTGCCAATTCCGCTTTGTCCGATGCAAGTAGAGCACGGCAGGTCTCGTAGGACTGCATCATACCGGCAGCAAATGAAGTATCGGCTTTCGCCTGTGTCGTCTTGGGTATTTCTGCTGTGTCCGGCTTTGATTTTGGCTTGTTAGCTTTCGCCGATTTCTGAGAAGCCTCTGTCGTCTTGTCCGACTTGCTTTCGTCTTTACTACAGCCGGAGGCGAGGATGGCTCCGCCCACGAGAGTGGAGATGAGTAGTGTTGTCAATGTATTCATGGTGTTTCCTTGTTAGGACATCAGCGTCCGGTTACAGTTTTTCGACTCGAGTAGACGCTATACGGCGACTCAGTCTAACTTCTTCTACCCATGCGTAGAGCAGGGGTACGGTAAATAGGGTGAGTAGAATTGTTCCCATGCCGCCAATACTGGGAAGTGCCATCGGAACCATTACGTCCGAGCCTCTTCCTTGAGAACTAATGACCGGCAAGAGGGCGAGTGCGGTTGTTGCGGTTGTCATGAGACATGGGCGTACCCTGCGTGTCCCCGCTTCCATGGCTCGCTCGTGTACCTCTTCAATTGTGGTAGGCGGTTGGGCTCGAAATCGTTGCGACAAGTAGGTTGCCATAACCACACCCGCATCGGTAGCAATTCCCAAGAGCGCGATAAACCCAATCCAAACTGCGACCGAGAGGTTAATGGTGCCAACCTGAAAGAGATCCCGCATATCGACACCGAGAATGCTGAAGTCCAAAAACCAGGGGCGGCCATAGAGCCAGATGAGGGAGAAGCCACCAGCAATACAGATTGCGACACCACTAAAGATAATGAGTGCTGTGCTGATACGCCGGAATTGCATGTACAGAATTTAGAAGACGATGATCATCGCGATGGGAACGAGTACCCGCAGTTTGTCCTCAGAACGTTTCTGGTTCTTATACGAGCCGGCGAATTCGTACACCACGCCCGCTGGTATTTCTATTACACCATCTGCGACAAGTTGTTTGAGATAGGCATCTGCCTCTTCAACGACTCCCACTTCAGCTTTGTCGCCGATTTTGTCAAAGAGAACGTAGCTCGTCAAAAAGGTGTCTTCGGACTTAATGACCTGTGGACCTTTTACATAGCGGAATGTCGCAAGTTGCTCGAGCGGAATCTGTTCTCCGCCGGGCGTGGGAACAAAGATTCTCGCCAATGCTTCCACGCTATCGCGCTCTTCTCGCATGTATCGAACTCGGACAGGATAGCGCTCTCTGCCCTCAACCGTACGAGTTAGCATCTTCCCTCCCAAGGCGACCTGAATTACGTTTTGTACCTTGCGAATCGAAAGGCCGTAGCGGCCAATTGCCTCCCGGTCTATATCGATTTCGATGTAGGGCTTGCCAACCACCCGATCGGCAAAGACGGTCTCTGGTCGAATTGATGGGACCTTTTTTAGGTGTTCTTCTAGGACCAAACCAAAGGCCTCGATCGTCTCAAGATCGGGACCTTTAACCTTGATTCCCATCGGCGCTCGCATGCCACTCTGAAGCATGATAATTCGAGTGTTGATTGGCATCAGCATGGGGGCACTTGTCAGTCCGGGAGCCTGCGCGGCTTTGACAATCTCACTCCAGATGTCGCTCGGCGTGCGAATGTGATCTCGCCACTGCCGGACACGATTGCCGTCTTCATCCAAACCGTATTCCGCTTTGTAGTTGACTACGGTCTCAAACATCGATACTGGCGCGGGATCAAGTGGAGTCTCGGCTCGCCCAAGCTTTCCGACGGCCCTTTCAACTTCAGGAATTGCCGCGATGGCAGCATCGAGCTCTTGCAGGACTTTGAGGGACTGCCCCAAGGAAGCGTGCGGCATCGTTGTAGGCATGTAGAGAAAAGAGCCTTCGTCGAAGGCAGGCATAAATTCGCTACCAAAGCCCGGCATGGACTCGGACATGCTTTTACCGAGGCTAGAGGTTCTGACTGACTCCGGCAAGAAGCCAAACATCCGATCGAAACCTCTCCAGGTTGTGAAGCCAAAGATTACAATGAAGCCGGGCAGTAGCAGTGCAACTCCCTTGTTGCGCAGAGCCCAGCGGAGAATCGGACTGTAGACTCTATCGAAGACCATAAAGAGTCCAAGTAGTCCCATGATCGTTCCCGCTACAAATAGGAGATTAACTACTGTCCCACGCTCCATGCCCAGTGGCATCCAGTCGGCAGAGAGGAGAATTGTCACTGTCACAATGGCGATGGTGGTCTCTACCCAAGACACGTATTTTTTGTAGCGCGGTGGAAGTAGGTCTTGCATGATGCGAAACAGTCCGAGCATCACGACAAAGAGTCCACCAATGACGGTCCACTTGAGCATCACGAACCCAAGAGCGATCAGCACAGAGTCTCTCCAGCGAGAAATGAACACCCTGACGAGATGCCTAGCGCTAGTTACTTTGACGTCTTCGTCCGGCGTTATGAGAATGTGCGCTAGTGCTGGCAACACGATCATCGACACGATAAGCGCTGCGACCATTGCGAAGGACTTCGTGAACGCCAAGGGGGTAAAGAGTTTGCCCTCAGCCGCGGTGAGAGCGAATACTGGTAAGAAACTTACGACGGTCGTAAGCACACTGGTGAGTACTGCTGGCGCAACTTCGGCGCTTGCATGGGCAACGATTTTCGCCCTATCCTCGCCCGATTTGGCCTTGTCCAAGTGATCTACGATATTTTCGGTGAACACGATACTCATGTCCACCATGGTCCCGATGGCGATTGCGATACCCGCCAGCGCCATGATATTCGCGTCTACATTGGTCCATTTCATCGCTAAAAATGCGCCCAAAACGGCCAGCGGGAGAACTGAAGAGATTAGTATCGAACTCCGAAAATTTCGTAGCATGACGAGCACGACGATGATGGTTACGAGAATTTGCTGAATAAGGGCGGATGAAAGAGTGTCCAAGGTTTCACTAATTAGTCCACTGCGATCGTAGAAAGGAACGATCGTTACTCTGCTGAGAGTTCCGTCCTCCAGTGTCCGCGAGGGCAGTCCGGGAGCAATCTTCTCAATCTTCTTTTTGAGTGTGTCGATGACTTCCATTGGATTTGCGCCGTAGCGGGCAATCACCACGCCTCCGACAGCCTCGGCACCAGCATCATCCAAAGCTCCGCGTCTCTGCGCTGGCCCCAAGGTAACCCGGGCTACATCGCCAATGCGGATCGGAGTATGTCCTCGAGTGACAATCACGGTCTGCTCTAGATCTTGTGGGTTCTTGATAAATCCCAGGCTCCGGACGAGATACTCGACCTGGTTGATTTCCAGGGTACGAGCTCCTACATCCAAATTTGACTCTTTCACCGCCCTGGCGACTTGTTCTAAGCTAACGTCGTAGGCGAGAAGCGATTCAGGGTCGACATCGATCTGATACTCTCGGACATAGCCACCGACAGACGCGACATCCGCAACACCGGACACTCCCTGGAGTGCGTAGCGAATCGTCCAGTCTTGAATCGAACGAAGCTCGTGCAAGTCCCAGCCACCGACGACGTTGCCGTCTGCGTCCTGTCCTTCTAAGGTATACCAATAGATTTGTCCCAAGGCTGTCGCATCGGGGCCGAGCGCGGGGGATACGCCTTCGGGGATGGTACCCGGCGGCAATGAGGAGAGCTTTTCGAGTACTCGGGAGCGAGACCAGTAAAACTCAATATCGTCTTCAAAGATTACCAGAATGCTGGAGAACCCGAGCATTGACGAACTGCGAACGGTTCGAACTCCGGGGATTCCCAGAAGAGAGGTGGTTAGTGGGTAGGTAAGTTGGTCGTCGATATCTCGTGGAGAACGTCCGGGCCATTTCGTAAATACGATTTGTTGGTTCTCGCCGATGTCCGGAATGGCATCCACGGGAACCCGGTCTCGTGGCAAGTCACCCAGGTCCCAATCGAAGGGGGAGACAGCCAGTCCACCGCCGACTAGCATTGCGACCAGTACGAAGACTACCAGTTTGTTTTCAATGAAGAAGCCAAGAAAATCTTCCCATAGCTTGGAAACGACGACTGGCTCCTCG